>NZ_JAVIYN010000009.1:0-91894 GCF_036665975.1 Jeotgalicoccus huakuii
AGAGACCTTCTAGGTCTCTTTTTTTTGTCTATTTATACTATAATATAAAGAATAATAAGTGCAGATTAATGAGGTGGTAAGGTGTTATATGAAACGCTTAGAGATTTAAGACAAGCAAATGCCCTATCTATGCATGTACCGGGTCATAAAAATGGAACCATCGGTAATTTATCTGAACATATCTTTTTAGACTTTGATCGAACTGAAATTTTAGGCTTAGATAATTTACATGCTCCGGAAAGTGTTTTAAAAGAATTGAATTTGTCTTTGGCTAGTAAGGCACCTGGTTATTATGCACAAGCAATGGTCAATGGGACTACAAATGGTATTTTGAGTAGTATGTTTGCTTTCAGTGATGATTTTAGTTTTGTTCTGTTAGGTGATTTACATAAATCTATATATAATGCTCTGACTTTATCAAAATCTTCTTATACTTATATAGAAGATACCCAAATATTTGATGCTTCATTTCAAGATAAAGTATTAGTACTAACTTCACCATCATATGAAGGACGAATTCTTCATAATCTACAGGCCATCGTTAACCATGTTAAAAATACTGGGGGCTACGTGCTTATAGACGCTGCCCATGGTGCACATTTATCTATAACGGATCACTTTCCTGATGGCGCGCATGTCACAGGTGCAGATATTGTAGTTGAATCCTATCATAAAATGCTACCTGCCTTAACTATGGCATCTGTTATCTTTGTGAAAGAACGTGAGCTTTATGAAAAGGTTTGTTCATATATTAATCAGTTTGAAACATCAAGTCCGTCCTATTTAGTTTTGGCTTCTATCGAATATGCTCAGCATTTTTATAATACATATGATGATCAAATCTTTTTTGTTAAACGACAAGCTTTAATTAATAAACTTAAAGCTTTAAACATCAGTGTTACTGAAGTTAATGATCCAGCAAAGTTGCTCTTAAACAGTGAGGATGGTCCTTACCAGCTTAACGCACAACTTATCGCTCAAAATATCTACAGTGAAATGACGACGGATGAAGGTGTGTTGTGGTGCCTACCACTATGGCACGAAAATGATCGTTATCCATTTGAATTGTTGTTAGAGCGTTTAGAACATCTAGAGGAGGTAGAAGAAAACCATAGTAATGACGTTGATTTAAACTTTCTTATAGATAAGACATGCATAGAAAATGTAGTCCCTTATCCTCCTGGTGTACCTTTGGTGTTAAAGGGATGTGTCTTTACTAAGGATGACATTAAAACTGTCAAACAATATCTGTTTAATCATGTTAAAATAGAGGGTATAGATAACAATATTAATTATTACTTATGAATGAGGCAGATTATGAGTTACTTCATTACTTTTGAGGGACCTGAAGGTTCTGGTAAGTCCACAGTGATTAAACACGTCCATGAGGCCTTATCGAAATCTTGTCCAGTAATTACAACGAGAGAACCTGGCGGTATTGCGATTAGTGAAAAAATTCGTGACCTTCTGTTAGATGAGGGAAACGTTATGGATGGGCGAACTGAAGCACTTTTGTTTGCTGCGTCTAGACGTCAGCATTTAGTGGAACGAGTCATCCCTGCATTAAACGAAAAAAAAATTGTGCTCTGTGACCGTTTTGTAGATAGCTCACTTGCCTATCAAGGCATGGCGAGAGAAATTGGTTTTGATGAAGTGATGGCAATAAATCAATTTGCAATCGACAATCATATGCCGGATTTAACAATCTATTTAAAATTGGCACCAGAGGTTGGTCTTAAGCGGATTAGTGACAATAGACGTGAAAATAATCGTTTAGATCAAGAGACTATAGACTTTCACAAAAAAGTTGTCTCGGGTTATAATGAGTTATCGATGCTTTACCCTGAAAGGATTAAAGTTGTCGATGCATCACAGTCAGTCGAGAAGGTAGTCAGCGATACTTTAACTATAATTGAAGAATGTATAAATTTTAGAGGTGAATATTTATGAAAATGGTAATTGCGATTGTACAAGACCACGATAGCCAAAGATTAAATGATAAATTAACTAAGAATGATTTCCGTAATACAAAACTTGCATCTACAGGTGGCTTCTTACGTGCTGGGAATACAACTTTCCTATGTGGGGTAGAAGATGCACGTGTCGATGAGTTATTGAAATTAATTGATGACACATGTGGTAACAGAGAGCAAACAGTTGCTCCAGTTACACCTATGGGTGGTAACGCTGACTCTTACATTCCTTACCCAGTTGAGGTGGAAGTAGGCGGCGCAACAGTATTCGTCTTACCAATCGAACAATTCGAAAGATTCTAGAATGAACAACAGGATAGTAAAAGAACAACTGTTAAAAATTATTGATAGCAAAAAGCTGAGCCATACTTATATGTTTGAAGGTGACACCATAGAAACCTTGTCTAAGTATAGTAAGTTTTTTGCAATGCACATTTTTGGGGATACTGAGAGAAACCAAATGTTGGTAAAATCAGGTAATCATCCGGATTTGTACTATTTATCCACTAAAGAAACATCGATAAAAAAAGAACAGATTGAAGAATTGGTTCATAGGATGAATCAAAAACCAATCGAATCTGACTATAAAGTTTATATTATAGAGCAGTTTGAGAAATTAACACCTCAAGCGGAAAATAGCGTATTAAAATTTTTAGAAGAACCACCTGAAAAAACCATTGCCATACTACTTACAATTAACAAAAGCGGCATTTTGCCAACGATACACTCGAGAAGTCAACATATCGCAATCCAAGGTGAAGATGAGGATCGTATTAATGCATTACCCCAATTGTCAGAAGCAGAAAGAACGACTGTCAATGTTCTCTCTTTAAATGCAACTCATGTTCAGGAGCTAGATGATAAGTTTTCTACTATTAGAAATGAAGTCATCAATTTCTCGAATCGTTGGATTCATGACCACCCACTTACGCTAATCGATATGAAGCGAATGCTTGATTTATGTGATGATCGAAGGGATCAGGTTATGCTCTTGGCGCTAATAAGTGGGTTTGTACGGCAAACGTTACACCATGCTATCGGTTTAGAAGATTTTAAGCCATTTGAAACCCATATGCCTGAAGGTAATGATGTTCACCCGGCTAAATTAACTCGAATACTTGAAGAAATTCAAGAAGCAAACCGATTGTTAACGTTTAACGTCAATCCAATGCTTGTTTTTGAAGGTATGGTCATAGGTGCGAAAGGTTGATGGACTATGTTTAAAATCATCAAGGTGACGCAACTTGATTATTATGACAATCTCTACATCACATGTAGTGATGATTCTATAGAGCGACACGATTATATCGTTGCAGAAACAAAAAGAGGTCTCGAGCTACTTAGTGTAGTTAAAGGGACTTATGAAATTCCAAAAGATAATATCGTTGAGCCTGACGGTAAATATCTACGTTTAGCAACGGAAGAAGACTTGATTAAATTCAAAGTTAATGATGAAAAAGCATCTGAAGCGCTTGAATTTTGTAAGGATGCTGTCAAACAAGAAAAGCTTGAAATGAATCTCGTCAATGCTAAATACACACTCGATTTGAAAAAGTTAATCTTTAATTTTACTTCTGATGAGCGGGTAGACTTTAGAAATTTGGTAAGAATATTAGCGACAAAATTCAAAACACGAATTGAACTCAGACAAATTGGTGTACGTGATGAGGCAAAATACCTAGGTGGTATAGGCCCATGTGGACGTGCACACTGCTGTTCTACATTCCTCGGTGACTTTGTACCCGTGAGTATTCAAATGGCGAAGAATCAGGACTTATCACTGTCTCCAAGTAAGATTTCTGGTGCATGTGGTCGTTTAATGTGCTGTCTCAATTATGAAGATGAGTACTATGAAGAAGCCAGAGTGAAGTTACCTGATGTAGGCGAGAAAGTAAAAACACCTGCAGGTATCGGTAAAGTTATTGGTATTAATATTTTAGACCTAGCTGTTAGAGTAAAGGGTTCTGATGACTATATTGAAGAATATGGTGAAGAAGATATTGATAAGCTGGAGGTTGTGAATTGATGGACCGTGAACAATTGTTCCTTCACATTCAACAGCTTGAACGTAATTTGCATGTTATGAATGAAGAGATGCAAACTTTAAAAGAATTGACTGTTAAACTGGTCGAAGAAAATGTCAGTTTAGAGATAGAAAAAGAGAACTATGAACAATTATTAAATGAGAAAGAAGAAAAAGACGTTCCATTTAAAGAGAATTCTTTAAAAAGTCTATATGATGAAGGGTTTCATGTATGTAGTATTCACTTTGGTACGCATAGACATGGTGACGATTGCCTCTTCTGCCAATCATTTTTTAATGAAAGACAAGGTTAAGCAGCTGTTGGCTGCTTTTCTTTTTGAGGTGAAACGATGTTAAAACCAAGTGAGAGAATCGATGAACTATACAGAGAACAAATGAAGATTATTCAAAGTAGCGAAACATTTTCATTCTCAGTCGATGCATTATTACTCGGTGACTTTGTAAAATTAAGAAAACGTGATAGAAATATCATGGATCTCTGTAGTGGTAATGGCATCATTCCATTACTTTTAAGTTATCGTACGGATAAAAAAATTGATGCTGTTGAAATCCAAGAACGTCTATGTGATATGGCTGAACGTAGTATAGATATGAATGGAAAAACTGGTCAGATTTCAGTATATAATTTGGATATTAAAGATATAAAATCGAAGTTTAATCATTCTACTTATGATGTAATCACAGTCAATCCTCCGTATTTTACAAACAATCAACCTGTAAAAATTGGAGATGCTGAACGTACTGCTAGACATGAGATTCACATCGATTTAAAAGGTATTGCTGAAGCATGCCGCTACTTGATTACAAACAAGGGTCGGCTTTATATGGTACATCGAGCTGAAAGAAGTGCAGAAGTATTTGCCTTACTTCACAATAGTGGTTTTAGGGTTAGACGTGCACGTTATGTTTATAATGATCCACAGTCAAAAGAAGCGATGCTTATAGTGATTGAGGCGATATTTAACTCTAATGCTTACGTTGATGTACTCAAGCCTTTCTATATCTACGACACAGTCGGGACATACTCTCCTGAAATTTTGGAGGTCTACTACGGCAATGACAGATAAGGTATATTATGTCTATATTCTACAATGCAATGACGATACGCTTTATACAGGTTATACCACTGATATAGAGCATAGAGTGGACATACATAATAAAGGACTAGGTGCAAAGTATACACGAGGACGTCTACCTGTAATCTTAAGATACGTTGAGATGTACGATACAAAGAGTGAGGCTTTAAAAAGAGAGTACGCAATAAAGCAATTATCGAAAGTAGAAAAGAAAGCTTTGATGGAGGGCTGAATATGTTGTATATAACTGGCACACCAATTGGCAATCTAGATGATATGTCTTATCGAGCGGTAAGTACTTTAGCAGCAGTTGATGAAATTCTCTGTGAAGACACAAGAACCACGAGGAAACTAACCAATCATTTTGAAATTACCACACCGCTTAGAAGCTATCATGACTTTAATAAAGAAACAGCAACTGAAGAGATTATTGAAGAACTTAAAGCTGGTAAGTCTTTTGCTTTGGTTACTGATGCCGGTATGCCAGTAATTTCAGACCCAGGCTTTGAACTTGTTAGCCGCCTACAGGATGAGTCATTAGACTATACGGTGATTCCAGCAGCATCTGCTTTTACAATGGCACTTGTTGCAAGTGGGATTCCTTCTTATGAATTCACATATTTTGGTTTTCTACCAAAAAGTAATCAGAAGAGGCAAGAAAAGCTGACAGAAATTCTGCACCATCGAAAGACAGCTGTGATATATGAATCTCCACACCGAATGAAACAGTTGTTAAAAGACTTGGCAAAGTTTGATCCTAAACGACTTGTTTCTATTTCCAGAGAAATTACTAAGAAGTTTGAGCAACATGAAAGAAAAACTGCAAATGAACTTTTATATATGATGGATAAAGAAATTCCATTAAAAGGTGAATTTGTTGTTGTAATTGAAGGTTATGAAGAGGAAACAGTCAATTTTACAGGGACTGCTAAGGATCACGTATCTGAACTTGTCAATGAAGGAATGAAACCCAAAGATGCAATTAAACTTGTTTCAGAACTAAGAGGCATGAAGAAACAAGATGTATATGACGGGTTTCACAAATGAAAAAGCCATGAAGCATCTTCATGGCTGAACTCACATATTATTTATTATCGAGTTTTCTTTGAATTTCATTAATTAATAGTTCTGCGCCCTCAGGACTCAAAACGATTTTACCATCTGCAAGAGATAGATTATCGTCTGATACATCGCCAGTTACTGCACAAGTCATACGTGGGTGATATTTCTTCAAGATGATTTTGTCGTCATCAGTAAAGATCTCAAGTGCATCTTTAACTTCTATATCGAGTACACGGCGTAGTTCGATAGGAATGACGATGCGTCCAAGTTCATCGACCTTACGCACAATTCCTGTAGATTTCATTAAGAATTCCTCCTACATTACTACCCAAACATAAAGATAATGAGTGGATATTGTAAATGTCAATTGAATAAAAATAATTGTATATTCATGACTTAATTATCCATGGTAAATGGATATTCATGACTATAGCACATAATGAATTTAAAAACTATTAAAAACTGCTTGTAATTGAAAAAAATACATATTTTAGATATAGTAGATTAGTATATTATAGGAGGATTTTCCATGACAAAACCAACATTTTATATCACGACGCCAATTTATTATCCGAGTGGGAAGCTCCATATCGGTAATGCCTATACTACGATAGCATGTGACGTAATGGCTAGGTATAAACGAATGCGTGGGTATGATGTTTATTATTTAACTGGTGCGGATGAGCACGGGCAAAAAATTGAGCAAAAAGCAGAAGATATGGGTATATCACCGCAGAATTATGTTGATGATATGGCAAAATCCATGAAAGACTTATGGCAGATGTTAGATATCACCTATGACCAATTTATACGTACGACAAGTGAAAAGCATAAAAAAGCAGTTCAATATATCTTTGAACGTTTACTTGAACAAGGCGATATCTATCTAGGTGAATATGAAGGCTGGTATTCAGTACAAGATGAAGAATTCTTTACTGAAACACAGTTGGAAGAAGTGTACCGAGATGATGAGGGTAATATGATTGGTGGCCGCGCACCAAGTGGCCACGATGTTGAACTCGTAAAAGAGGAAAGTTATTTCTTTAGAATGAGTAAATATGCGGATCGTCTGGTTCAATACTATGAAGATCATCCGGACTTTATTCAACCGGAAACACGTAAGAATGAAATGCTGAATAACTTCATTAAGCCGGGCTTAGAAGACTTGGCTGTATCTAGAACGACATTTTCTTGGGGTGTACCAGTAAAATCTGACCCAAAACACGTTGTCTATGTTTGGATTGATGCATTAGCAAACTACATTACAGCACTCGGCTATGCATCAGATGATGATGAACTATTTAAAAAATATTGGCCTGCAGATGTGCACATGATCGGTAAAGAAATTGTGCGTTTCCACTCAATCTATTGGCCAATTATGTTAATGGCACTAGATTTACCATTGCCTAAAAAGTTACTCGGTCACGGTTGGTTACTCATGAAAGATGGTAAGATGTCTAAATCTAAAGGTAACGTAATTTACCCTGACCAAATCGTTGAAAGATATGGTCTTGATTCACTGAGATATTACTTAATGCGTGAAGTACCTTTCGGTTCCGATGGTGTATTTACACCTGAGTCATTTATCGAAAGAACAAACTTTGATTTAGCAAACGATCTCGGTAACCTCGTCAACCGTACGATTTCAATGATTAATAAGTACTTTGATGGAGAGTTACCTGCTTATACAGGTGCGCATAATGATATCGATAAAAACCTAGAAGCTGTTGTAGCTGAAAACATCAGCGAATATGAAACAGCAATGGAAAATATGAAGTTCAATACTGCATTAAGAGCGGTATGGACGATTATTAGCCGTTCAAATAAATATATTGATGAAACATCTCCATGGGTTTTAGCGAAAGATGAAGCGAAAAAAGAAGAGCTTGGTAATGTTATGGTGCACTTAGCGGAGAATATCCGTATTGCAGCAGTTCTATTAAAACCATATCTACCTCACGGACCTAAAGAGATATTTAAGCAATTAAATATTGTTGATGAAGATCAACAGACTTATGATTCTACTTTAACTTACGGCATCATTAAGCCTGCTGGGGCTTTATCGAAACCGAACCCAATCTACCCTAGACTCGATGTCGAAGAAGAGGTTCAACATATTAAGGATCAAATGAAACCTTCAACACCTGTTGAAGAAGCTGATGATGCTGAGAACGACACGATAACAATTGATGACTTCAACAAAGTAGAAATTAAAGTTGCCACAATTGTTGGAGCACAAGCGGTTAAAAAAGCGGATAAATTACTTAAAATACAAGTCGATTTAGGTAATGAAGAACGTCAGATAGTTTCAGGTATCCATGAGCATTACGAGCCAGGGGATATCATTGGTAAGAAGGTACTTGTTGTAACTAACTTACAACCTGTAAAACTTCGTGGTGAAAAATCTGAAGGCATGATTTTAACTGCAGAAAAAGGAAATCGCCTGACACTAATTGACGTACCAGATGGTATTGAGAATGGTAGCGTTGTAAAATAAAACGGGAGTGATTTTGTGTTAATCGATACGCATGTCCACTTAAATGCAGAACAATATAATGAAGACTTAGACGCAGTCATCGACAGAGCAAGAGACAATGGTATTGAAAAGATGGTGGTTGTTGGCTGTGACCGTGAATCAATCGAGCGTACTATGGAAATGATTGATGAGTATGATGATATATACGGTGTCATTGGTTGGCACCCTGTGGATGCAATCGATTGTACAGATGATGACCTCAGATGGATCGAGGAATTGTCTAAGCATGAAAAAATTGTAGGTATTGGTGAAACTGGTCTTGATTATCATTGGGATAAGTCACCTAAAGACGTACAAAAAGAATTGTTTAGAAAACAAATTGCCTTAGCTAAACGGGTGAATTTACCTATTATCATTCATAATAGAGAGTCAACTGCTGATTGTGTAGAAATCCTTAAGGAAGAGGATGCACATGAAGTCGGAGGTATCATGCATGCTTTTTCTGCAGATGAACGTACTGCAGATGAGATTATCGCAATGAATTTCTATGTCTCTTTAGGTGGTCCTGTGACTTTTAAAAATGCACAGCTGCCTAAGGATATTGCAGTTCACGTTCCATTAGATCGTTTACTTGTTGAAACGGATGCACCGTATTTAACACCGCATCCATATAGAGGGAAAAGGAATGAACCTGCACATGTTAAATTAGTGGCAGAGAAAATTGCGGAACTTCGCAACATTTCATATGAAGCGCTAGGTCAAGCAACAACTGAAAATGCTGAACGTCTGTTCAATTTATAAAAATCAGTGTTTTACTTTGCACAGTCAAGGTAAAACACTGATATTTTTTATATTAAATTATGGTATGATACTAAGCGTATATAGAGGTGAATTTATGGATAAACCCATCATTAAAGAAATCGTAATCGTTGAAGGCAGAGATGACACAAGGCGTTTAAAAGAAGCAGTTATCTGCCAAACGATTGAAACGAATGGCTCAGCGATTAACGAAAGCACATTAAAAGAAATCGAAGTCGCCCTCAATACGAGAGGTGCCATTATATTTACTGACCCTGATTTCCCAGGACATAAAATTAGAAATACCATCATAGCGCGATTTCCAAATATAAAGGAAGCATTTTTGCCAAAGAGAAAGGCAAAAGGTAAAGTGGGGCAGAGTTTAGGTGTTGAACATGCTTCAATAGAAGATATCAGACAGGCCCTAAAGCATTCTGTGACGAGTGTGGCAATAGATACAGAAGTGATTAGTATTAAAGATATGCAGGATTTTGGTTTGTCTGGTGACAGGGAATCCAAAGCGCGTAGAGCGTACCTAACAGATCGTTTAAATATAGGATATGCGAATGCATCCGCACTTCGAAATAAACTCAATCGTTATGGCATACCACGTGAAAAAATAGCTGAGATATTAGCTGAAGATAAGAGGAGTTAAATATGAAATATATCGCAAGTGCAGGTCGGACAAAAGAAATTTTAGCAAAGCATGGTTTTACATTTAAAAAGAGCCTTGGACAGAATTTTTTAATTGATTCAAATGTCATTAGGGAAGTTATCCATAAAGCAAATATTGATAAAAACACAGGCGTCATTGAAGTTGGTCCTGGGATTGGTTCTTTGACTGAACATTTGGCGATTCATGCCAAAAAGGTACTAGCCTTTGAAATAGACCAACGTTTAATTCCAGTTTTAGATGATACATTAAGTGAATATGATAATGTGACAGTAATCAATGAAGATATATTAGAAGCCGATGTACCAAATAGTATTGAAACACATCTGTCAGACTGCGATGAAATCGTTGTTGTGGCAAATCTCCCTTACTATATTACAACTCCGATATTGATGAACTTCTTGACTTGCAATTTACCAATATCTCGCTACTATGTCATGATGCAAAAAGAAGTTGGAGAACGAATTAGTGCAGTAGCAAATACGAAAGCATACGGGTCTTTATCGATTGCGATTGATTATTACACTGAAGCGAAGACTGTACAGAATGTACCAAAAACTGTATTTATGCCACCACCTAATGTGGATTCAATCATCGTAGAATTGAAAACGAGAAGAAAGAAAAAGGTTCAAGTTGATGATGAATCAACATTCTTTAAATTAACAAGAGGGGCCTTTTTACACCGTAGAAAAACGATATTAAATAATTATCAAAGTCTATTTTTAGACGGGAAAAAGAAAAAAGATGAGATTAGGCAACTATTTGAGGATGCAGGTATAGAAGCAAATCGCAGAGGGGAAAGTTTAAACTTAGAAGATTATCAAAAAATTTATGAAGCTTTCAAGAAAAGTGACTTGGAATTTGTATAATTTGCACAGTTATTGGCTAATTTTTGACAGAATTATGTAAACTTGATATAATGAATCTAGTGAGGTGGGGTATAATGCCAAAAACATTAATCGACATCAAAAAGATTCTTGATTGTCAGTTAGGAAATCCATGTGTGCTTCGTGCAAACGGAGGACGCAAGAAGTTGATTGAAAGAAAAGGTATTTTAAGAGAAACATATCCATCGATTTTCGTAGTTGAACTAGATCAAGACGAGCACAATTTCGAACGTGTATCATATACATACACCGACGTTCTAACATCAAATGTAGAAGTAACATTCTATAATGACGATTTTACAGAAGAATTTCTTATTCAATAACATATGACAAACCATCCTTTAGGATGGTTTTTTTAGTTTATGAGCTAAATAACTGACTAAATTAGTCTGAATTATATATGATAGGTATAAATGAATGTCTAAGGAGGGCTATAAATGAAAGTGGCCATAGTGAGTGGTTCAGTTGTAGGCAGTAAAACACGAAAGATTACAACTGAAATTAAGGAAAAAATTGATGAGAAGTACAGTGATTATGAAATTTCTTATATAGACTTAAAAGACTATGATATGCCCTATAGTGATGGCAGGAATTATTTAGATTATGATGATTCAACATCCAGTGCTTTAAAACAAATAATGGAAGCGGATGTGGTCTTTATAGGGACACCAATCTTCCAAGCTTCGATACCCGCACCTTTAAAAAACTTATTCGATCTTCTTCCACCAGATGGATTCCGTAATAAGACTGTAGGTATGGTAATTACAGCAGGATCTCAGAGACATTACTTAGTTGCTGAGCAACAACTTAAGCCTATTTTAGCTTATATGAAGGCAAATATTGTACAAGGTTATGTTTATGCTATAGATTCTGACTTTGGTTCTACAGGTGTAGAAAGTGACGATATTCACTACCGAATTGATCGTTTGATTGAAGCGACTTTTAATGAAAGAGAAGCCCAGCGACATGTGTTGAGTAAATATGAAGAACATAGTACAGGGATAGTGTAAGATAAAAAAACGCGTACACCAATAAAGTGTACGCGTTTTAATGTATATAAAGCTTTGACTTATCTAATTGTTTTTAGAGCTTTAGCCCAGTTAGCTGTAGTTGCAATTACTGCTTCGATTGTTGCAGTGTGTACTTCAGCTGGCTTGAAAGTTGACATGTTTTCGAAGTCAGTGAATAGGCTGAATGCGCCGAATGGTCCAACTGTAGCAACGTTGAAGTTTGCTAAGATTTGACGTAGAGATTGTGTAGCAGCAACACCAAGTGTTGAACCGTAACCTACGATACCAGCAGCTTTGTTACCAAATTCAGGTCCTAAGTAGTCAATTTGACTCTTAAGTACAGTTGAAGTAGCTTTGTTGTATTCAGGTGTGATGAAGATGAATCCGTCTAAAGAGTCAATTTTTTGTGACCAACGGTTGATGTCTTCACTTGTGTATTGTTTATTAGCCATTGCTGGTGGCATAGCTTCGTTGAAAAGTGGAAGCTCGTAATCTTTGATGTCTACGATTTCGAATTCTGCATCTAGATTTAATTTATCTGCTTGTTCTTTTACCCATTCTGCAACTTGTAAGTTGACGCGTCCTTCACGTACACTTCCAGTTACAATACCAATTTTAGTCATTTAAAATACCTCCGAGGTGTGTAATTAATATTGAGTTACATTTTGTAACTGATTAATAATATACATTATTTCGAAAGAGAAATAAAGTCTTTTAGCTCAATTATTCAATGAAATTGTAATGATTACGTTTACATGATAAATTTAAATAGATTAATTAGCTTGGAGGGTTATTTAATGGACTTAGAGATTGGTACTGTGATT
The DNA here is from genome assembly GCF_036665975.1 of Jeotgalicoccus huakuii. Classification (NCBI taxonomy): domain Bacteria; kingdom Bacillati; phylum Bacillota; class Bacilli; order Caryophanales; family Staphylococcaceae; genus Jeotgalicoccus; species Jeotgalicoccus huakuii. The sequence goes on from NZ_JAVIYN010000009.1 coordinate 12,824, forward strand.
GGTAAACCAACAGAAGATAAGATTCAACTCGTTAATGGCAAGACTTATGCAGTACAGATGCCCTACGATTATTTTGAGAGGCTATCGAAAGTTGTTAGGGATTCGGATGCCAATGTGTTTACTAATGATATCCCTGTTTATAAACGTATCACTTTCAAAGCTCATATTCATTACTTTAAAAAATGGTATAATAGTCCACTAAAAGTTGATGATTTAATTCAACAATTTAGAATTGAAACGCCTGATGAGAAACTATCAAAACAAAATAAAAACGAGATACAAAAGCTTAATTATATACAAGCTCTGTTAACGGATGAACAGCACATTGTGTTTATTGACCCTTTTTTACATACGATTAACGATAATATTCATCTCTTTCATAAGATGAAGGCACAACTTATAGACCAAAATAAGTCACTGCTTGTGGTAACCTCTCGTTTAGAAGATGCCTTTGTATTACAATCAGACGTTATGAAGATTAATGAGGATGGATTGAAAATTGTAGAAACGTCAGAAAATACAGTTGATGATAAAGAAGTGCAAAATACAAAAATTAAAGTCAAAGCAAATGATAAGACGATTTTTGTGGACATTAGTGATATTGAATTTTTAGAGAGTCAGGATGGTAAGGTCTATATAAATCTAGATGGTGAGAAATTTATGATGGAAACAACCTTACAAAATGCAGAGGATGAGTTGAGCGGTCACGGTTTTTATCGATGTCATCGTTCCTACATCGTCAACTTACATAAGGTGAAGGAGATAATTACATGGTCTAAGAATGCGTACTCTGTGATTATCGATAACCATGAAAAATCTAAAATCCCTTTATCAAGAACGAAGCATAATGAAATTCAAGAGCGTCTCATTACATTATAGGTAGGGTGGCTTATTAAAATGCACAAAATTTATGCAACAATATACCGTGATTTTAAAGAGTACCTTGCAAATTATTCTGTATTTATACTATTTTTAATGCCATTAGGCATGGCACTTATCTACCGTATGATTGGGCAAGATGCTGGTGAAACGATACCAAATATCATGGTCTTTATAATTATTGGAACGGTGTTAGCTGCAGTCACAACGAATGTGCCACTTATGTTATTTGCAGATGAAATAGAGCACGGTATGATTCGTATGGTGGTCAAAGATAAAAAGGATCTTTGTTTTATGATCATTGGAAGAAGTGCGCTTGTAATCATAATGTCAGCCCTGTTAATCATTGTCTCACTTGTGATTATTGATCGTATTGACATGTTGTCACTCAGTTTGTCGTTTGGCTTGTTCCTAGCAATGCTAGTATTTTTAGGACTGGGTATACTATTTGGTATTCGCACAAAACTAGAAACAACATCAGCAGTTGCAGGTGTCATTATCTTGTTCTTACTCGGTATGACACCCATAGTTGAGAGCATGGGGCTCACAAATGTGTCGTTTATTAGGTTTTTGGCAGACATCACACCTGTTTACCAATTGATGGCATTACAAAATAACGCTAGTGTAATGCCTATCGTTATTTTGTTGATATGGCTTGGTATAATAGGGTTCCTTGCCTATAGAAGTTTAGAAATAGATGAAAAAATTTGAGTACAGTTGAGCTTATTTTTGGTACAACTTAGTAAAAATTCATAACAATACAACACTTGAATACCACAACTTAAAATGAAATAGCTACAATTCGCCGCGATCTTATCGCGGCTTTTTTGTATTTCTTTTAAGCTTGAATTACGAACAAGAAAACGAAATTGGAGGTATTAGGATGAGCATTATTAAAGTAAATGACTTAGAGAAGAATTTTGGCAGTGAGCGTGCCTTAAAAGGTGTTTCATTTGAAATGCAGAAAGGGCAAATATTTGGTCTATTAGGTCCGAGTGGTTCTGGTAAAACAACAACAATTAAAGTACTAACGGGAGAATTTGAACCTAATGGTGGAACGGTAATTGTGAATGGCTTTAATCACGAACAATTTGGCAAGAACGATTATGTAAGTAAGTTAGGGATTTTATCGGATAAGAGCTCCTTATATGAGAGATTAACTGTTAAAGACAATTTAGAACTATTTAGAAAATTATACGGCGCACCAAAGGGTTCCGTTGAAAGCGTCCTAAAAGATGTTGGCCTAGCAGATGAAATCGATAAAACTGTATCGAAATTATCTAAAGGTATGAAGCAAAGAATTCTTCTATGTAAGGCAGTGATTCATAAGCCGGATATTCTATTCTTAGATGAACCAACTTCAGCACTAGATCCAACAACGGCAGAAAAGATTCATGAGATGTTAGAAGCTTTAAGAGATGAAGGCACAACAGTCTTACTCACAACACATAATATGGATGAGGCAACGAGACTTTGTGACAATGTTGCCTTTTTATATCAAGGTGTCATCCAAGATTACGGTTCACCAAGTGAGCTCAGACACAAGTACAAGCGTAACGTCGTTCATGTCACGTATAACGACGGATCACAAAAAACGATTGATAAGTCAGCGGACAACGAAGCCCTCTTAAAATCAGTATTGCTTGATGAGGCTGCAGTGGATGTCAGAACGGATTTTCCAACACTCGGTGAAGTGTTCAAAAAAGTAACAGGTAAGGAGTTGTATTAATATGAATATCACTAGAATAATGGCGATTTTTGAAAAAGACCTTAAAGAATTTATAAAGAATATGATGCTGTTTACTTCGGTGCTAATTCCGATTATCTTAGCTTTTCTATTTACTAACCTAGGCGACGCGACAGGCGGACTACCTGCTGAAACCCTAGCGCTCATCGCAGGAGTCGTATTTTCAGCAGTGACTTTCAGTGCAATCATGACGATGATTGCAGAAGAAAATGAAAAAGACACCTTAAGAGGTCTTTTACAATCACCAGCTACCTTTATGGACATTATCGTAGGTAAGAGCATGGTTATCGGATTGATGACGATTATTTCCTTGGTTGCCTCTATATTTGTAATTGGTCCAACAGATTATTGGACAGGGGAAAATATTGTGAGCCTAATATTACTCGGTGTGTTCTTTATCAACCTAGGTATCGGGATTGGGCTGATTGTGAAATCAGTTGCCACAACATCAGTGTACCTCATACCAATCATGTTCATCTTTGGTTTTACACCCTATATCGAACTACTGGTGACGGACCCAGACAGTATCGCTATAAAAATTGCCGAATACTTCCCCCTATACCAGCATATCTTCATTTTGAACGGTGAAGGCGGAATTAAAGAGTTCATTATCCTTGCCGCTTGGGTCGCAGTCAGTTTCGTAGTGACACTATGGGGCTTCAAAGTAAGAAAATCAGATGATTAATTAATAACTAATATAATTCTAAACAACCCGTACCGTTTCTGGTGTGGGTTGTTTTAATTTCCCAACTTAGAGCCTTAGAAATATGATAAAATAACGCATATATCAACTCGATTAAAAAATTAACAAAGGACATGGAACTATGCACTATGAAACAGCACCAGCCAAAATAAACTTAACACTGGATACGCTCTTTAAGCGTAACGACGGCTATCACGAGGTCAGTATGGTTATGACAACAGTGGATTTAAATGACCATTTGTCCTTTGAAAAAAGGACAGACAAGAAGATAGTCATAGAAACTGACAATCAATTTGTGCCGACTAATAGAAGAAATTTAGCATATCAGGCCGCAGAGCTGATGATGAAGCGCTATAACATAAGTACGGGTGTTACGATTCACATTGATAAACACATCCCAATTGCTGCTGGTTTAGCTGGTGGCTCAGCGGATGCGGCAGCGACATTCCGTGGTATAAATGCTATATATGAGCTCGGCATCGAACTAGACGAGCTTGCTGAATTGTCAGCCGAGCTCGGCTCAGATATCCCATTTTGCGTATATGGTGGCACGGCACTTGCAACGGGGCGCGGTGAGATGATTGAGCGACTACCGAGTCCACCACATGGATGGGTTGTTTTAGCCAAGCCCAAAATTAGCGTGTCGACGAAAACAATATACTCAGCCTTAAAACCTGGTAAAAACAAACCAGCATCAAATGAAATGAAAAGAGCTATTATCGATGGAGACTATGATTCAATTATTCGACTCTTAAAAAATGATTTAGAAGAAGTGACGGTCAAAAAGTATCCTGAGGTCAAAAAGCTTGTAGAAAATATGAGAGATTCTGGTGCTGATGGAGCAATGATGAGTGGTAGTGGACCGACAGTATTCGGAATATGTAAAAAAGAAAGACAAGCAAATCACGTATATAATGCGCTTAAAGGATGCTGTTCTGAAGTTTATAGAATAAGATTACTCGGCTAAGTATTAAAAACCGAACATATATGTTAGAATTGTTGTCAATAATACGGATTAGGAGTTAAGTTATGAAATTTAAACGCAGTGAACGATTGGTCTATATGACCCAGCATTTAGTTTCACATCCGAATCAATTAATTCCACTCACAACATACGTAGAGAAATTCAGCCAAGCGAAATCATCAATTAGTGAGGACATAAGAATAATTAAGGATGTTATGGATTCAGAGGGGCTCGGTGTCTTAAAAACCACAGCGGGAGCAAATGGGGGTGCAATGTTTATCCCTAAAATTAGTCTGGAACGTGCTGAAGAAATTATAAAGTACTTCAAAAAAGAATTAGAGGAAAGTGAAAGGCTTTTACCAGGTGGTTATTTATACATGTCAGACATCATGGGAGATCCTAAGATGATGAACGATTTTGGGGATTTAATTGCCACGATGTATGGTGATGTTGAAATCGATGCAGTAGTAACGATTGCGACTAAAGGGATCTCCTTGGCTAATGCAGTTGCACGTAAATTGAATGTACCTGTTGCTGTGATTAGAAAGGATAATAAAGTTACAGAAGGGTCCACAGTCTCAATCAACTATGTATCAGGTTCGACACGTAAGATTGAAACGATGGTCTTATCAAAACGCACTCTAAAAGAAGGGTCAAATGTACTTGTTGTCGATGACTTTCTTAGAGCCGGTGGTTCGATTACAGGCGTTACGAATCTCATGGAGGAGTTCAATGCCACGGTCGCTGGTGTGAGTGTACTTGTTGAAGCGAAGCAAGTTGCGAATCGTCGTTTCAAAGATTATACATCCTTACTTAAAGTGTCGGAGATTGATGAATACAACGAGTCGTTTGTAGTTGAAGAAGGCAACTGTTTAGATTACATTAAAGATAAATAAACTAGGAGGTCGATATTCATGGAACCAATCAATTCAAATAAAGCACCAGCAGCCGTTGGACCATACAGCCACGGTGTCAAAACAGGCAACTTATTCTACTCATCTGGACAAGTACCACTAACACTTGAGGGTAAGATTGTGTCTGAAGACGTCAAAGAGCAAACTAAGCAAGTCTTAGATAATGTTGGTGGCGTTCTAGAAGCGGCTGAATTATCATACGAAAATGTGGTTAAAACTACTATTTTTATTACTGATATGAACGATTTCGCGTTAATTAATGAAGTTTATGGGACGTACTTTACGGGTAAACTACCAGCAAGATCATGTGTAGAAGTTAGCCGGCTCCCATTAGATGCGAAAGTAGAAATTGAAGTCGTCGCATCATTTGAATAACTGGTTATTTTAGTGGGTTCTTAGTTAGATAAGCGTTTTACACAGAGGATCTAAAACACAAATCTATGGAGGACAAACACATGAAAATAACAGATGTAAGATTACGAAAAGTCAATAATCAAGATACTAGAATGAAAGCGTTAGTATCTGTGACATTTGATGAGACATTTGTCGTACATGACTTACGCGTCATCGATGGTAATAATGGACTGTTTGTCGCTATGCCGAGTAAACGTACTCCGGACGGCGAATTTAGAGACATTGCTCACCCAATCAACACAGAGATGCGTCAGCATGTACAAGAAGAAGTGATGCGTGTCTATGAAGAAACTGAAGATCCAGCGTCTGAGGATTCAAACGAGGCTGTTGAACCAACAGTGGAATCTGATCCAGCAGAAGACGAAGATAGTACGCTTGAATCAACAGCATCAGAAGAATCTGACGAGAGCTTAAACGAAAGGGTTAATGATGAAAATAGCCCTGAAGTCACTGAAGATACAGCTGACGAAGAAAGAGAATAATAATTGGATTTTAGGCCGGGCCATCAGTGTCCGGCCTAAGCTCTGTCTTGAAAGATGTGACAGTCTGAAATATAATTAAAACATCGTATTTAAATGGGGGTTAATTATGCAAGTTAGAGCGATAATCACTGCTGCTGGCACAGGCAAGCGAATGAATTCAAAACAACCGAAAGTACTACACGAAGTTTGTGGAATTCCAATGATTACTAGAGTGATCAATAGTGTGAAAGATGCAGGTGTTTCAGAGATTTACGTTGTTTTAGGTAATGATTCAGAAGCGGTTAAAGCGATCTTACCAGAAGACATTAAAACGGTTGAACAAAAAGAACAGCTCGGTACAGCAGATGCTGTTAAACAGTTAGAGAGTGAGCTCCAAAACCAAGAAGGTGAGACCCTCGTTGTATGTGGCGATACGCCATTAATTAGTCCTAAAACGCTCTCGATGTTACAAGGTGAGCATGAACAAACTGGTTTTAAAGCGACAATTTTATCTGCTTACACAGAAAATCCTGGAAGTTTTGGGCGTGTCATTCGTAAGGAAAACGGCACAGTGAAAGAAATTTTGGAAGCAGCTGAACTAAGAGAAGAACAAAAAGATATAAAAGAAGTTTCAGCTGGTGTTGCATTATTTAATAATGTTGAGTTGTTTAAGGCTTTAAGAAAAGTAACGAACGATAACGAAACCGGTGAGTATTACCTGTCAGATATCATTGGCATTTTAAGTAGTAAGGGTCAACGTGTTGGTGCTTATGTTACTGCTGACCATGAAGAGATTATCGGTGTTAATGATCGTCTTCTTCTTGCTGAGGCATCCAGAATACTTAGAATGAGAATTAACGAAGGACATTTAGAAAAAGGTGTCACAATTATCGATCCTCTAAACACATATATCGATGAAAGTGTTAAGATTGGTATGGATACTATTATTTATCCGAATACTGTACTTAAAGGAAACACCGTTATCGGTGAAGGTACGATTATTTCTGCAAACTGTGAGATTTCTAATAGTTTAATTGGTGATGAAGTCGAGATTAAACATTCAGTAGTATCAGATGCGGAAGTTGGTAACCAAACGACTGTTGGTCCATATGCACAACTACGTCCAGGTGCCAAACTTGGGTCTACTGTTAAAGTTGGAAACTTTGTAGAAGTGAAGAAAGCAGTCTTAAAAGACGGCGCTAAAGTATCACATCTAAGCTATATTGGAGATGCGGAAATTGGCGAACGTGCAAATATCGGCTGTGGTGCAATCACTGTAAACTATGACGGTGTAAACAAATTTAAAACAACGGTCGGAGATGATGCGTTTATCGGCTGTAATACGAACTTAGTTGCACCGGTTTCTGTAGGAGAACGTTCTATAACTGCAGCAGGGTCTACAATTACAGACGATGTTCCAAATGATAGTCTAGCAATCGCAAGAAGTAAGCAAACGACAAAAGACGGCTACTACAAAAAATAATACTTGGAGGATCAAAATGTTAGCTTCTAGCAATCAAAACAAAAGTTCTAACAAAATGAAACTATTTACATTAACAGGTAACGAACCCCTAGCAGCAGAAATCGCTGAGCACATCGGAATTCCACTTGGGAAGTGTACAGTTAATCGTTTCTCTGATGAAGAGGTTCAGGTTAACGTTGAAGAAAGTGTGCGAGGTTGCGATGTTTTTGTAATTCAGCCGACAAGTCAGCCGGTAAATGAAAACTTAATGGAATTACTCATCATGATTGATGCCTTAAAACGTGCATCAGCGAATACTATTAATATTGTTATGCCTTATTATGGTTATGCACGCCAAGACAGAAAGAGTCGTGCGCGTGAACCAATCACTGCCAAACTCGTTGCTAACCTTATTGAAACAGCTGGTGCAAACCGCGTGATTTCACTTGACCTGCACGCACCACAAATCCAAGGATTTTTCGATATTCCAATCGACCATCTTATGGGTGTTCCAATCTTAAGTGATTACTTCCTAGAACATAAAGATATTAATTTAGACGAGGTCGTTATCGTGTCACCAGACCACGGTGGTGTAACGCGTGCACGACGTATGGCAGATCGTCTAAAAGCACCAATTGCCATTATTGATAAACGACGCCCACGTCCGAATGTCGCAGAAGTGATGAATATTGTTGGTGAAATTGATGGTAAGACAGCCATTATCATTGACGACATTATTGATACTGGAGGTACGATTAAAATTGCTGCACAAGCACTCGTAGATAAAGGTGCGAAAAATGTCTACGCTTGTTGTACACATCCAGTGCTTTCTGGACCGGCAGTTGAGCGAATTGAAGAGTCGGTAATCAAAGAGTTAGTCGTCACAAATTCAATTCAATTACCAGAAGAGAAGAAAATCGAGAAAGTGACTGAACTGTCTGTAGGTGAACTGCTTGCACAAGCAATTGTTAGAGTACATGAGCAGGAATCCGTAAGTATTTTATTCGACCAAACGTGATAATTTAACATATTTTTTACAAAACAGTGTGTTTTGTGGTATTATAATGCGTGGCTATGTGTTAGGATAGGCGTTATTATAAATTGCTTTATTTGATGAAAGGTGGAAATAACTATGGCTAAATTAGCCTCAAGCTCTAGAGCTGAAAATTCTAAGAAATCTGAACTGAATGAGCTTCGTTTTAACGGACAAGTTCCAGCAGTCGTATATGGCTATGAAACTGAAAATACTTCAGTATCAGTTGATGAAGTTGAATTCATCAAATTAATTCGTGAAGTTGGACGTAACGGTGTTATCGATCTTGAATTAGAGAACGGTACAAAACAAGTAATGGTAAGTGACTATCAGTTTGATTCACTTAAAAACCAAATCTTACACATCGACTTCATTGCAATCAATATGCAAACTGAAGTGACTGTAGATGTTCAAATCGAATTAACTGGTGAAGCACCAGGACAAAAAGAAGGCGGCGTAATCGAGCAGCCATTATTTGAAGTGTCTGTAACTGCTAAACCAGCTGACATTCCTGAAACTATCGAAGTTGATATTTCAGAACTTAACATTGGTGATGCAATTCACGTTGCAGACATCCGTGAAAAAGGTAACTTCGTAATTGAAAACGAAGACGACGACTCACTAGTTATTATTAGTGCGCCAACTGAAGAACCGGATGAAGACGAAGAAGTTTCTGAAGAAGAAGAAACTGAAGTTGAAGCAACTGAACAAAAAGATGAAGAAGACTCTGAAAAAGAAGAAGAGTAATCTTGAACATTTTAAACACAACGGCGGTGGGCTTTCCATCGCCTTTTTTAACGTTTATGAGGTGACGATATGAAATGTATTATTGGCCTGGGCAATCCAGGTGCTAAATATGAAAAAACAAGGCACAACATAGGCTTTATGGCGATTGATCAACTTCAAGAAGACCTTGGTCTACCTTTAGATCAGCAGAAATTTAAGTGTCATTATGGAACAGGTGTACTCAACGGTGAAAAGATTATGTTGATTAAGCCACAAACATTTATGAACCTATCTGGAGAAGGTGTGCGACCACTTGTGGATTACTATAATATCGAATTATCTGATATTGTTGTAATTTATGATGATCTTGACCTACCTCTTGGTCGTATAAGATTGCGTCAAAAAGGTAGCGGTGGTGGACATAACGGTATCAAGTCTCTGAATCAACATCTAGGTGGCGAAAAGTACAATCGTATACGCCTTGGTATAGATCGTCCAACTGATAGTACGCCAATCACACGTTATGTCTTAGGTAAGTTTAGTAAGGTAGATGAAGATACTTTACAAAAAGTTTTAGAAGTGTCATCTGAAGCGTGTCAAAGCTTTGTTTCAAATGACTTCCTAGATGTAATGAATAAGTATAATGGTGATGTGAATGCATAATAAAATTAGCGATCGCATCTTAAATGATGAACGCGTCCAGAGCATCATTTCATTCAACGACGATAAAAACCTGCTTGTCACTGGAATAAATGATGACTTTAAACCAATCTTACTCAAAGAACTGACAGAAAACTCAGAGCGTGCCAATGTGGTCTTTGTTGAAAATAACCACCACATGGAAAAGCTCGCAAATAGCATGATGGACGTTATGGATGAAGTGTATACCTTCCCAGTTGGTGACATCATGATTGAAAACATGTCTAAACAAAGCCCTGATTTTATGAAGGCAAGAATGTCGACCTTATCGGCCTTGCTACATGAGAAGCTAGGGTTATTTATCGTGCCTATACATGCCTTATTAAAACCGTTGATGCCTAAAGAAAAATTGTTAGCTTATGAAAAAACATTAGAGTTAGGAAGCACACTTGATTACGATGAATTTCTCGAGTTCTTAGTTAGTTTAGGATATAAACGTATGAATCAGGCCTCTAATTTCGGAGAATTTGCAGTTCGAGGGGATATTATTGATATCTATATGCATGATTTATTTCTTCGTGTAGAGCTATTTGACGATGAGATTGATTCACTGCGTCTTTTGGATCCAGAGACTCAACGTTCTTTAGAAAATATTGAATCAGTGAAAATTGAACCCTATGCTGAATATATTGTTGATCCGAGTGAACGTGTGGAATTGATAGAGAAAATTGACACCTTATATCAGGAGACTTCTGAAGGCTTACAGGCTGTCGCTAAAGAATCATTAGATGAATATTATGACAAGGTGACACATCCTGATTTACTTGTAGAACACTTAAATCAATTCGCTCATCTCTTAGATGATCATGATCAATCGCTCCTAGATTATATGACCGATAAGCATAGAGTGTTTGCAGATGATATAAATGCAATTAAATCAGCTTATGATGCAGAGTTTGAAGCGGTGAATAATTACTTTAGTTCTGTCTTAGAAGCAGGGCAAATGTTTAAAGGTGCAGCAAACTATTTAGAGCATCAATATGATAGATTGCTAAACCTAAATGGTGTCACTTACTTCAATTTATTTATGAAGAGTATGCCTGTGTCTATTGGAGAAATGATTAAAATTTCTGTTAAACCAGCAGAAATCTATTATGGGCAGTATGATATTCTAGCGTCGAATTTAAATAAGATGTTAGACAATGACTATCTCATCAATATTATTTTAAGAGACAAAGATGAGCTTAATAAAACAAAGCAACTTCTCGAAGACCTAAAAATTCAAAGCTATATTGAAAATATCCCGAGTGACTCAGGTATTGTCTTAACGACGGGTGCTATAGAATCTGGTTTTATCCTGCCCTATATGAGTGCAGCTATTTTAACTTCTAAAGAATTGTATAACAAAGTACAAAAACGTAAAAAACGTAATAAGAAGTTATCTAACGCAGAGAAAATTAAATCTTATCAGGAGTTAAATCCTGGTGATTATATCGTCCATGTTCATCACGGTGTCGGTCGATATCTAGGCATTGAAACCCTTGAAGTTAGCGGCATTCATAATGATTATATGAAGTTGCAGTACAAAGGGACAGACCAGCTGTATATTCCTGTGGATCAGATGGACTTGGTGCAAAAATATGTGGCAAGTGATGACGGCCAACCTAAGATGCATAAACTTGGTGGTGTTGAATGGAAACGGACTAAGGCGAAGGTTCAGCAAAATGTTAATGATATCGCAGAAGAACTGATTCGACTCTATCAAGAACGTGCGATGTCTGAAGGGTTTAAGTATAGTCCGGATACAGAGATGCAAGAGGCTTTTGAAGCACGTTTCCCTTATGAACCAACGCCTGACCAACTTGCGAGTATCCATGAAATTAAAAATGACATGGAAGATAGTAAGCCCATGGATCGACTGCTTTGTGGTGATGTCGGTTACGGAAAAACCGAAGTAGCAATTCGTGCAGCATTTAAAGCGGTTCAAGATGGCAAACAAGTCGCATTTTTAGTGCCGACAACCATACTCGCAGCCCAGCACTTTGAAAGCTTGATCGAAAGAATTGAGGATTACCCTGTAAATGTGGCGATGATGTCACGCTTTAGAACAGCAAAAGAAAATAGAGAGACAGCTGTAGGACTTAAAGAAGGTAAGATTGATATCGTAGTGGGTACGCACAAGATTCTAGGTAAATCGATTGAGTATAAAGATCTTGGTCTTTTAATTGTCGATGAAGAGCAAAGATTTGGAGTTAAGCATAAAGAAGCGATTAAACAGTTAAAAAATAATGTAGATGTCTTAACTTTAACAGCAACACCAATTCCAAGAACCTTACACATGAGTTTGACGGGTGTAAGAGACCTATCCGTCATAGAAACACCTCCAGAAAACAGATTCCCGGTTCAAACCTATGTTTTAGAATACAATGGAAACTTCGTTAAAGAGGCGATTGAAAGGGAGCTTGCTAGAAACGGCCAAGTCTTTTACCTCCACAATAGTGTTGCGACCATCTATAACAAACAGGCGCATGTAGAAATGTTGGTCCCTGATGCTGCAGTAGGTGTCATGCATGCACAGATGACTGAAAAACAAATCGAAGAGACGATGCTTGCATTCGTGAATGGTGAATACGATGTTATCGTCACCACGACTATTATTGAAACAGGTGTAGATGTTCCGAACGCCAATACGCTAATTATTGAAGATGCAGACCGTTTTGGTTTGAGTCAACTTTACCAATTACGCGGGCGCGTTGGTCGTAGTAATCGTATCTCATATGCATACTTATTCCATCAGCCAAATAAGGTGTTAACAGAAGTAGCAGAAAAACGATTAGAAGCGATTAAGGAATACACTGAACTTGGATCCGGCTTTAAGATTGCCATGCGTGATTTGAATATACGCGGAGCGGGTAATTTGCTTGGTAAAAATCAGTCCGGCTTTATAGATTCAGTTGGTTATGAGATGTATAGTGATATGTTAGAAAGTGCTGTAAAAGAAAAACAAGGTGTTGAAAAAGAAGAAGAACCGGTTAATATTCCAATTAATATCGAAGCAGATGCTTATATTCCGGCAACATATATTACCCATGAGCAATCTAAGATTGATATTTACAAGCGTCTTAGAAAAGCAAATTCTCTAGAGACACTGAGAGATATAGAAGATGAACTCATCGACCGTTTTGGTGAGTATCCAACAGAAGTACAAACATTAATTGACTTAGTTAAAGTTAAAATATATGCACTTCTATATGGTATCTATAAGGTATCTGAGGATGCACGTCACTTCTATCTTAATGTATCTCAATCTGCAACAGCAGAAATCAATGGTGAAAAATTATTCGAAGACACTCAGGCGTTTAGTAGAATCTTGAAGATTTCAGTCAAGGGTGGAGAAATTAACTTAACCATACGCTCGAAACAACTTAAAGATTTAGTCTCAGTAATGGCAGCAATACAAGAGAGTAGAATGGAGGGTGTGTCATGAACACAATCACAGTAATCGGTCTTGGTACATCTGATATCGATAAAATGCCCTTAGGTGTTTACAAATCACTATTAGCAGAAGAAAAAATTTATCTGAGAACGATGGACCATCCAGCAGTGTCACTTTTAAAAGATAGTGATATAAAATTAATCAGTTTTGATGAATACTATGAGGCATCTGAAACTTTCGAAGCAGTGTATGAACGTATCGTTGATACCTTAGTGCAGGATGCTCAGCATGGTAATCTCACCTACGCTGTACCAGGGCATCCAATGTTTTACGAGACGACGACTGAACTGCTATTAGACAGAAAGCGAAAAGGTGAAGTCAACGTCGAGATTAAAGGTGGTCAGAGTTTTATAGATGAAGTGATAAGTGCCTTAAATATTCCAGTAAATGAGAACTTTCAGTTGTTAGACGGGACGAATTTGTCGTTGAAAGACTTAGATTACCAAAAGCACACACTGATTACTCAAGTGTATAATCAATTGTCTGTGAGTGAAGTGAAGGTGACACTCCTAGATTATTATCACTACGATACCAAGGCTTACCTTGTAGACAAGGCTGGCAGTGAAGATGAGCATATTATAGGAACGACTATCGCAGAAATTGATCATCATGTACCAGACTCAAACTTAATGTGTATGTTTGTTCCAAAACAAGATGATATTCGATATGCGGATAGAACAATCACGCATATGGTAGATGTGTTTGACCAGCTAGTATCGGAAGATGGTTGTCCGTGGGATAAAGAACAGACCCATGAATCACTTGAACGATTCTTGTTAGAAGAATCGTATGAGGTCATTGAGGCAATAGAGCATGAAGATGATGAAGGTATTGTAGAAGAACTTGGAGACATCCTTCTACAAGTCGCCTTGCATTCAGCAATAGGTAAAAAAGATGGCTACTTTGATTTCTATGATGTTCTAGCTGCCTTAAATCAAAAAGTAGTTAGACGTCACCCACATGTTTTTGGCGATGAGTCAGTGGAGTCAATGGAAGATTTAAATAAGGTGTGGCAAGAAGCGAAAAGAGCCGAAGGTAAGAAAGAAAAAATTAAGCATGAAAAAGAATATGCAACGACAATGCTTGCATGGATGAAAGAAACCATCCATTCAGATACCCCACTAAAAACCTTGCTAAAGGATGATGTAAATGAGACTTGATAAATTTTTAAAAGTATCAAGGATAATTAAAAGACGTACACTTGCAAAAGAGATTAGTGATGATGGTCGTATCGAAGTCAATGGACGTACGGCAAAAGCAGGTACTGACTTATCAGTTGGAGATCACTTAGTCATCAAATTTGGACGTAGTATTGTCACTTATGAAGTGATGCAATTAAACGATACAACAAAAAAAGAAGATGCAGAAAGAATGTATAAAGTATTAAAAGAAGAAAAAATTGAAAAAGAAACAGAATTTTAATAGAAACCAAAGCTCATTTGATGTATCTTGTATATAAAGGATAATGTACAAAACGATGGGGAGAGGTGTGACTAAAATGAACAACAAAGTGGTTCGTCTTTTGAATAACTATACTAAAAAAAGAGATAGTGAAAAGAAACAATTAAAGACTGAAGCGCGTGTGTCACGCCGTCGTGCCCTCGTTTTTGGCAGTGTGCTAATGGTAATCGTTATCGTCTTATTGATGATTGGCATTAATCAAAAGAAAGCCAATCAAGAGCTAGAGCAAGAAGTTGCTGCAACATCTGAAGTCTTAGACAATAAAAATAAGCAGCACTCGGACCTCGAACAACAAATCAAGCAATTGAATGATGACAATTATATATTACGTATAGCAAGAAGTGAGTTCTTCTTATCAGAAGAAGGAGAGCTAATCTTCAATTTACCTGAAGGTGAATCTGAAAAAGAAAGGCCGGAAAAGGAATAATCAGTTACATATGTAATGATTATTCCTTTATTAAGTGTTAATATATTAATGTATAACGATTTTGGGAGGATATTATATAAACATGTCAGTTGAAGCGGGCAGTAAAGTTATCGGCAAAGTTACAGGGATTAAACCATTTGGTGCGTTTGTTGAGTTACCAGGCGGTAAAACAGGCTTGGTTCACATAAGTGAAGTAGCGGACAAATATGTAGAAGACATCAACGAACACTTAAAAGTCGGTGACGAAATAGAAGTTAAAGTATTATCTATCGGTGATGATAACAAGATTAGTTTATCAATTAAGAAAGCTCAAGATAAACCAAAACCAAAACCTCGTCAAAAGGCACCATCACCTGAAGATTTTGAAAAGAAACTTTCAGGATTCTTAAAAGACAGTGAAGAAAGAATGTCTACAATTAAGAGACAAGCTGAATCACGTCGTGGTGGTAGAGGTCGTAGATAATGAAATGAAGAGGCCAGAGCAAGTCGCTCTAGCCTTTTTAGTTTTTATAAGGTGGTGCTACTTTTGAAATTGAATATTTCATGGACGACGGAAAGTCATCTTGGTCTAGCCTTGTCTGGTGGCATCGATTCTATGGTGCTTTATCATCTATTGACGACGACTTACAAAGATACTTATAAAAGTTTGACCGTCTTACACGTTAACCACAATCAAAGAGTTGCATCTTTATCTGAAGCGGCATACATAAAAAAAATGACGGAAAAAGATCATGTAAACTATGAGTCAGTTGTTCTCGATTTTGAAGGGAACTTTTCTCAAGAATCAGGACGTAAAAAGCGATATGCGTTCTTTAGAGATATTGCAAAAAAACATCACTTAAATGTGTTGTTGATGGCTCACCATGAGGATGATCAGTATGAAACGGTCTTGCACCAACTATTAACCGGGCGGTATTTACATGGCAACCTTGGTATACCAGAAGACTATGAAAGAGTAGGCGTACGAATATCAAGGCCGCTTATGAAGGTTCGTAAAAGAGATATTAGAGAATATCAACAGGCACACACGGTGAAGTATTTTGAAGATGAAAGTAATCTTGAGGATACCTATACAAGAAATTATATTAGGCATCATATTGTTCCAGACATCGAAGATGCAGATGCTTTAGATCTAAAGCAATTAGTAAACATAAAAAATGACATAAATGAGTTAAGTGATTTTGTCAGTGATTTTGCTAAGAATATTATTAGTAAGGGCAGCCTTTCGAGGGGAAATTATAGACAATATAGCCCATTAATTAGAATATACATTTTAAATTCACTCTTATCTGATACTTCAACAATAATGAGTCGAAAGGCTTTAGAATCACTTGATCAAACATTGATGTCGGGACCAGCACAGACGGTATATCAACTTGATTCCCATACAGTACATGTTGAATACGATCAAGTTTACGTGAAAAAAGCAAAGGTAAGCCCCATTAGTGAACCTCTGATTGTTGAGGATAGTGGGAACTTTATTTATAATAATTATCATATCGTGGTAAAATTACCGAGTGATGAATTTCCATTGACTATACGCCCGAGATTAGATGGTGACCGTGTTCAACTTAAACAAGGCGGTAGTAAGAAAATCAGTCGTCTTTTCATCGATAATAAGATAGTAGCAAGCGAAAGAAAGGCGATACCGGTGGTTTTAAATCAACACGGTATTATTATTGCAGTCGGTGCCATTTATAATATAATTGAACCAGCTGAAAATCGAATTTTAAAGATAACGAAGGAGCAAGAAGATGACAATAAAAAATGATATCAGTGAAATTGTACTTTCTGAGTCAGATATAGACGCAATAAACAAACGTCTTGGCGAGGAAATCACTAAAGATTATGAAGGAAAGACGCCGATTATGGTTGGCCTTTTAAAGGGTTCAATTATGTTTATGGCAGACCTCATTAAGCATGTGGATACACACATGGAAATTGATTTCATGGATGTCTCTAGCTATGTTGGCACAAAGTCGACTGGAGAGGTTAAAATACTTAAGGACTTATCAACTTCTGTAGAAGGTAGACATATTCTTATTGTTGAAGATATTGTTGAAACTGGAACGACTTTAAATTCTATTATTGAATTTCTACAGTATAGAAAAGTTGCATCCATCGAGATTGTAACCTTATTAGATAAGCCTGTAGAAGAAAGAAAATTAGATGTTAACGTAAAATACGTAGGTACAGAAATTCCAGATGGATTTGTCGTAGGATATGGCTTGGACTTTGATCAAAAATACAGAAATTTACCTTACATCGGTCTTTTAAAACCTGAATTTTACAGCTAAATCATATCACTGGAAGTTAAAAGTTATTTTTGTTACTATTTTTTGTAATGTATTAGAAATGGAGGATTACGGATGCCGAAGAATACTGGCCGTAACATATTACTTATCGCCATATTAACAGTTGTCATGTTTGGTATATTCCAACGTTTCAACGGCTCTGGCGGCGACGAAGAAGAACTTCAATATAATGAGTTCGTCGATGCCCTAGAAAATGGTGAAGTGGCTGAGTTAACATTGCAGCCTGAAAACAATGTTTATTTAGTTAGCGGTCGCCTAGCTGATCAAAGTGACCAAGAGTCATTCACTTCTGTTGTGCCTTTTAATAGTGCGGATGATATCCAGCAAATTACAGACACAGCACGCAGTCAAGATGACTTAACATTTAATGTAGAACCTGAAGAAGAACCAAGTCCTTGGACAAGCATGTTATTTACAATTATTCCATTACTTATTATCTTCTTCTTATTCATCTTCCTCATGAGCCAAGCCCAAGGTGGCGGCGGAGGCGGCGGAGGCCGCATGATGAACTTTGGTAAGAGTAAAGCCAAGCTTTATGACCAAAGTAAAAAACAAGTTCGCTTCGATGATGTCGCTGGAGCAGATGAGGAAAAAGCTGAACTAGTAGAAGTTGTTGACTTCTTAAAAGATCCACGTCGCTTTGATAGAATCGGTGCCAGAATTCCTAAAGGGGTACTACTTGTCGGGCCTCCAGGTACTGGTAAAACATTGATTGCAAGAGCGGTAGCAGGTGAAGCAGGCGTACCATTCTTCTCAATCAGTGGTTCTGATTTCGTTGAGATGTTCGTTGGTGTCGGTGCATCTCGTGTACGTGATTTATTTGAAAACGCTAAGAAAAACTCACCTTGTATCATCTTTATTGATGAAATTGATGCAGTGGGTCGTCAGCGTGGTGCTGGTGTTGGTGGTGGTCACGATGAGCGTGAACAAACACTAAACCAACTATTAGTTGAGATGGATGGTTTCGCAGATAATGAAGGTATCATTATGATTGCAGCAACTAACCGCCCTGATATTCTAGACCCAGCACTCTTACGTCCAGGTCGTTTCGACAGACAGATTCAAGTGGGGCGTCCGGATGTTAAAGGACGTGAGGCTGTACTTAAAGTACACGCACGTAACAAGCCGCTTGATGAGACTGTTGATCTTGCAGCACTTGCGCAGCGTACGCCAGGTTTCTCTGGTGCAGATCTTGAGAATCTCTTAAACGAAGCTGCTTTAGTCGCTGCTAGACAAAACAAGAAGTTAATTGATATGCGTGATGTCGATGAAGCGACTGACCGTGTGATTGCAGGTCCAGCTAAGAAGAGTCGTGTAATGAGTAAGAAAGAACGTAATATCGTTGCTTACCATGAGGCAGGACATACGATTATCGGTATGGTCTTAGACGATGCTGAGACAGTTCATAAGGTTACCATTGTCCCTCGCGGACAAGCTGGTGGTTATGCTGTAATGCTTCCTAAAGAGGATCGTTACTTTATGACGAAACCAGAATTAGAAGATAAGATTGTTGGATTACTTGGTGGTCGAGTATCCGAAGAAATTAACTTCGGTGAAGTATCAACAGGTGCTCACAATGACTTCCAAAGAACAACAAGTATCGCTAGAAGCATGGTGACTGAATACGGTATGAGTGAAAAACTCGGTCCAATTCAGTTCGGTGAATCAAACGGTCAAGTATTCCTTGGTAAAGATATGTCTAACGATTCGAATTACTCAGATAGTATCGCTTATGAAATCGACCAAGAAATGCAAAACATTGTGAAAACACAATATGAGCGTTGTCGTCAGATCCTTACAGAGCATAAAGAACAGCTTCAATTAATTGCTGAAACATTACTTGAAGTGGAAACACTCGACAGAGAACAAATCGAAGGACTTTTCTACAACGGTAAACTACCTGAAAGAAACTTTGATAATGAACCTGTTGAGGAAGATAAGGATTCAGACAAAGCAGGGGCATCTTATGATGAAATTAAAGAAAAGATGTCACATGATGAAAAAGACCTTGAGTCTGAAGAACAAGTTGAGGAAAGACCAGACATGGTTGAACCTGATGAGTCGACTGACCAAGAAAATCAATCTTCAAATGACTTAGAAGAAGACCGTAAGGATAACAGATAAGAAACTTTAAGCGCAGCGGATGATGCTGCGCTTATTTTTTCGTAGGAAATGATATTAAGCACGTAAATTGACTATCTTTGACGTTTTCTATATTATGCATGATAGTAAACTATGTTTATAAAATTTTGATGTGAAAATCGTTTGGAGGAACGACTATGACAGACCACTTAATAAGAGGTTTAGGATTAAATGATGAGGTAAGGATATTTGCTGTAGATACTACAGCTACTATAAACGAGGCAGTTCAGAGACATGTGGCTTACCCAACTGCAGCTGCAGCACTTGGTAGAGCGATGAGCGCTGGAGTAATGATGGGTGCTATGTTAAAAGGTGAAGACAAGAATACAATTACTATTGAGGGCGGTGGACCAATCGGTGCGATTGTAGTAGATAGTGATGCACACGGTCACGTCAGAGGTTATCTTGGCAATCCGCAAGTTCACTTTGATTTAAATGATCAAGGTAAGCTTGATGTGAGACGCGCAGTTGGTACAAATGGTTACCTTAGAGTAGCTAAAGATATTGGTTTAAAAGATAACTTTGTTGGATCTACTGAGATTGTTTCAGGAGAATTAGGAGAAGACTTCTCTTATTACTTCTATGCCAGTGAACAAGTTCCATCTATTGTTGCCTTAGGCGTGCTTGTAAACCCGGATAACACAATTCAAGCAGCAGGTGGCTTCATAATCCAAGTGTTACCTTCAGCAAGTGAGGAAACGATTAACTGGCTTAATGAACGTGCCAAAGAAATGACGCCGGTTTCTAAACTACTCGCTAAAGGCATGACACCGAACCAAATTATTGATGAAGCAATCGGTGAGGAAAATTGGAGACAACTGAGTGAGATGCCAGTTAGTTTTGAATGTAACTGTTCTAAAGAGCGCTTTATTAATGCAATCAGTGCCTTAGACCCTAAAGAAATTATGTCTATGATTCAAGAAGATGGCGGTGCTGAAGCAGATTGTCATTTCTGCCGTAATAAAGAATGGATTACAAAAGAAGAACTTCAAGCACTCATCACACACTAATTAATTGAAAAATGGTAGGGATAATGTTATATTATTCATAGTCAGAAACTAGGAATAGGAGTGTTTGATTGTGAGTAATGTATATAACAATATTTTAGAAACAATTGGAAATACGCCTTTAGTGAAATTAAATAAGTTAACAGATGAAAACAGTGCAGATGTCTATGTAAAAGTTGAATTTATGAATCCAGGTAGTTCAGTTAAAGACCGTATCGCCTTAGCGATGATTGAAGCTGCAGAAGAAGCAGGTAAACTTAATGAAAATACGATTATTGTTGAACCAACAAGCGGTAACACGGGTATTGGTCTAGCAATGGTAGCAGCTGCAAAAGGTTACAAATCCGTTCTAGTCATGCCGGATACGATGAGTAAGGAACGTCGTAATCTATTACGCGCATATGGTGCAGAACTTGTCCTAACACCAGGTGCTGACGGTATGAAAGGTGCAATTAAAAAAGCTAGAGAACTTGCTGAGAAAGACGGATATTTCATGCCACAACAGTTCGAAAACCCAGCTAACCCAGAAATCCACGAGAGAACGACTGGTAAGGAGTTAGTAGAACAAGCGAATAGTGCTGGCTTGTCTATAGATGCTTTCATCTCTGGTATTGGTACAGGTGGTACAATCACCGGTGCTGGTAAAGTGTTGAAGGAAAACTTTAAAGATGTACAAGTGATTGCTGTAGAACCAACAGATTCAGCAATTCTAAGTGGTAAAGAACCAGGACCGCATAAGATTCAAGGGATTGGTGCAGGCTTTGTACCAACGACATTAGATACAGATATTTATGATGAAATCATTACGATCGAAAATGAAGAAGCAATGGATACTGCGCGTAAGTTAGGTAGAGAAGAAGGTATCCTTGGTGGAATTTCTTCTGGTGCTGCTGTCTTAGCAGGACTTCAGACAGCCAAAAAACTAGGCAAAGGTAAAAATGTGGTCGTTGTACTACCATCGAACGGTGAGAGATATTTATCTACACCACTATTTAACTTTGAAGCTTAAGTCAATAATCTTAATCCAAACTAAAGAGCTTAGAGATCTATATGAACATAGATTTCTAAGCTTTTTTGTATGAGATTTTTTAATCAGGCACGTACTTTTAAACATGTTATAATATGACTATTCAACAAATGTATAAATAGAGGTTGGTATGATGGAAAAATTGAAGATAATGGGTATTTTAAACACAACACCAGACTCTTTTAGCGATGGTGGAAAATATGACTCTGTAGAGAAAGCCGTAGAGCGTGCCAAGGAAATGGTTGAGGAGGGCGTCGATATTATAGACGTTGGTGGCTACTCTACACGACCTGGTGGCTATAGTGAGATTACAGTGGAAACAGAGATAGAGCGGGTTGTCCCTGTCGTACAGGCGATTCGAGCAGCAGGTATAAAGACAGACATCTCTGTAGATACATTTCGCTCAGAAGTTGCAAGGGCAGCCTTAGAAAAGGGTGCAACGATGATTAATGATCAATGGCGAGGTCTTTATGATGAAAAAATCTTAGATGTTGTTGCTGAATTCGATGCTGAAATATTCCTTATGCACAACAACGATCACGCTCAATATGAAGATGTGGTTAGTGAGATGATTGATGAGTTAAAATTCTCAGCTGATAAAGCCCTTGAAGCTGGCGTTAAGAAAGAAAAAATTTGGCTGGATCCAGGCATCGGTTTTGTAAAGTCTAGAGATGAAGAAATCGAGGTCATGCGTAACTTGGATGAACTCGTTAAAGTGGGTTATCCTGTTTTACTCGGGACAAGCCGTAAACGTATGGTAAAAGAACTGATTGGTCATGATACAGATGCTGACGAACGGGACGCAGCAACCCTCGCAACAACGATTTTAGGCATTGATGCAGGTGTCGATGCTGTGAGAGTGCACAACGTAAAAATGAATAGGCAGGGTGCAGATGTCTATATGAAGTTAAAAGGTGAACTATAATGGATAAAATTCATATCAACGGTATTAAAACTTATGCTTATCATGGTGCAATAAAAGAAGAACGTGTGCTTGGTCAGTACTTTATTACTGACTTAGTAATTAGCTTAGATTTATCTCAAGCAGCTTTGACGGATGATTTGAATGAAACGGTACATTACGGTGAAGTATACGAACTTGTTGAAAATATTGTTAAAGGTGATTCAGTGAGTTTAATTGAGCATTTAGCAGGGAAAATCAATGCCCAGCTATTTGACCGATATGCTAAAATAGTAGAGGTAGAAACTACGATTACTAAACCTAATCCACCGATAGATGGTAACTATGACAGTGTGGGTATTACCTTAAAAGGAAAGCGGGAAAGATAATGGCTATAGCGTATCTCGGACTCGGTAGTAATATCGGGGACAGAGAAGAGAGTTTAAGACAAGCCCTAAAAAAAATATCTGAAGTTCCTGGGATTACCGTTACTAAAATATCTTCAAGATATGAAACTAAACCATATGGTAAGACAGATCAGCCAGATTTTATAAATATGGCTGTAGAATTGGAGACAAATTTAACACCTTTGGATTTGCTTGAAGTCGTACTTGGCATTGAACATGAACTTGGTCGTGTACGTAAGGAAACATGGGGTCCAAGGTCGATTGATATTGATGTACTCTTATACGAAGATTTGGAGCTGGATTTAACAGATTTGAAGGTACCTCATCCGGAAATGCACCTCCGTTCTTTTGTGATTGATCCGATGAGTGAGATTGCACCAAAAAGAGAACATCCAACTTTGAAAATGACAATCGAAGAAATTAAAAACAAATTAGATAACGAACAATAATGACTTTTAGGAGTGGAATATAGTGTCTGAAGAACTAAATGATCAGCTGGCTGTACGCCGCGAGAAAATGCAACAATTAAGAGAACAGGGATTAGATCCATTTGGTAAACGTTTTGACCGTTTACATTATACTAATGAACTCGTTGAAGAGTGGGACCAGTTCTCAAAAGAAGAATTAGCAGAAAGAGAAGATGAGTCAGTAACAGCGATTGCTGGACGTATCATGACTAAGCGTGGTAAAGGTAAGGCTGGATTTGCACATATCCAAGATATCAACGGTCAGATTCAAATTTACGTTAGAAAAGATCAAATTGGTGATGAAGCGTTTGAGGTATGGAACCAGGCAGATTTAGGTGATTTTGTTGGTGTTAAAGGACCGATGTTCAAAACGAATACAGGCGAATTATCGATTAAACCAACAGAGTTTACATTACTTACAAAAGCCCTTCGTCCACTTCCCGATAAATATCACGGTCTAAAAGATGTTGAAGAGCGTTATCGTAAACGTTACTTAGATTTAATTACAAGTAAAGAGTCTAGAGAAACATTTATTAAAAGAAGTAAGATTATACAAGAAATGCGTAACTACTTAAATGAGAATGACTTCTTAGAAGTAGAAACACCAATGATGCACTCAATCGCGGGCGGTGCGCAGGCACGTCCGTTCATTACGCATCACAATGCTTTAGACACAGATTTATATATGCGTATTGCCTTGGAGCTACATTTAAAACGCCTCGTAATCGGAGGTATTGAGAAAGTCTATGAAATTGGTCGCGTGTTTAGAAATGAAGGGGTATCTACAAGACACAACCCTGAGTTCACAATGATGGAACTATATGAAGCTTATGCTGATTACAGAGACATTATGACTTTAACAGAAGAGATGATTGCTTATATTGCTGAGAAAGTGAATGGGACGACTAAAGTTGTGTATGATGGTGAAGAGATTGACTTAGCACCAGAGTGGAAACGCGTGCACATGGTAGATATCGTTAATGAATATACAGGGGTTAACTTCTATGATATTAATTCATTAGATGAAGCAAGAGAAGCAGCTAAGGCACACAATGTAGAAATTGGTGACAACATGCAGTATGGTCACATTCTAAATGAATTCTTTGAACAAAAAGTAGAAGAAGAATTAGTGCAACCGACCTTTGTATACGGCCATCCTGTAGAGATTTCACCGTTAGCTAAGAAAAATGATGAGGATCCTAGATTCACTGATAGATTTGAGTTATTTATCGTTAGACGTGAACATGCCAATGCGTTTACAGAATTAAATGATCCTATTGATCAGCGTGAGCGCTTTGAAGCACAAGTTGCTGAACGTGATCAAGGTAATGATGAAGCGCATGAAATGGATGAAGACTACCTAGAGGCAATGGAATACGGTTTACCACCAACAGGTGGACTGGGTATCGGTATTGATAGATTAGTAATGTTACTGACAGACTCAGCTTCAATCCGTGACGTTCTATTGTTCCCTTCAATGAGAGAAAGATAAGAAAAATCGTACTTATTCTTTAAGGATAAGTACGATTTTTGTAATTATTAATTTTGTGTAAAAATTGGTTGACAATTTAGCTAGTTATCGCTAAAATAATTAATAGTTTGATTTTACTGCTATACATATTGTGCGGAAGTAGTTCAGTGATAGAACATCACCTTGCCAAGGTGGGGGTCGCGGGTTTGAATCCCGTCTTCCGCTCCATTTTATTTTTTTTTTTGCTTTTTCCCATATAAGGGCCTATAGCTCAGCTGGTTAGAGCGCACGCCTGATAAGCGTGAGGTCGGTGGTTCGAGTCCACTTAGGCCCACTAATATAAAAGGTCACTGATGAGTTTTCATCAGTGACCTTTTTGTTTAGAGTGAACTTTATTTAATGTGACCTTTTTCTATTAATGCTTTACGAATCTCAAGCATAGCAGTATAGGTGGCGATCATGTGGATTTTTGTCGTCGGTGCTTTTTCAATAGCTTCTACAACATTTTCTAGTGTGCCAGCACTATCAACTATTGAGGAATCGAATCCAGCAGTGAGCAAGCGATCTGTCATCTTATCGACTGCGATACCACCAGTAATTATTTGTTTGATGTCTAAGTCAGTTAGGGATTCAAAGTTAGTATCAGCTAACCATGATAGGTCGACACCGTCTGCTGGTCGGTTGTTCAAGAGTGATACAAAAGTAAATGGATCTTTTTCAAGTTTAATAAGATTCAATACCTGGTCTAACCCTACTGGGTTTTTAACAACATTAAGGACAATTTTCTTATCGTATGCGACGATGACTTCTTGGCGACCGAAAACACGTTCATTGACATTAAATGCATCGACAATATCTTCTTTTGGAACATCAAAATGACGACCGACCGAGTAGGCTGCTAGGGCATTGTATATGTTGTATATTCCCGCATTATGCAGAGTGTATGTGTGATGGTCGATCGTAAATGTGGAATGCGTAACATCTAATTCTTTGACTGAAGTGACTCTATGGTCTAATTCAGGGCGTTTATAGCCACAAGAAGAACATGAATAGTCTCCAAGGTTTGCATAAGTATAAATTGTATACTCTAAATCATGCCCACAGTTCGGGCAGGCTGTATCTGCTTTTGATTGGTCCCCTGTATCAACATCTGTGTCAAACCCAAAGAATTTTCTGTTGTTAGGTAGTGCGACAGAATTAAGTAACGGTAAATCACCATTCGCTATAACAGTAGCATCTGGGGTACTTTTTGCAGCATCTGTTAGCAACTCATATATTTTTTCTATTGAACCGTAACGATCGAGCTGGTCTGCAAATATGTTAGTATGTAGAAATACTTTAGGTTGTAATTCTTCTACAACATTTTTTAAAGATCCTTCGTCAACTTCTAAGACAGCGATCGCATCTTTTGTCACTCGCGGTGCATTCAGGAAGGCACCAACGATGCCTTGCTTCATGTTAGACCCTGCCTTATTAGTAATTACATGGTTATACTTCTTCGATAAAACACTTGTCGTTAGTGTCGTTGTTAAGGTTTTACCGTTCGTCCCAGTTACAACGACAACATCGTAAGACTCTGCTAAGTTTTTTAGCAGGTTTTTGTCGATTGATAAGGCAACTTTACCTGGTAAGCTGCTGCCTCCATTTGTATATCTCGTTAGGAAATAACTTAATGTTTTTCCGACGTTCTTGGCAATAGTGGATTTAATCGTCATTCGTAGCGCTCCTTTAAGTTCCTTATGAGAAACTATTATATCATTCAGTTTTAATAGGTACTATATTTTTTTAGAAAGCGTTATAATTATTATTAAGAAAATTCTAAGGAGAATGAATATGTTAGATTATCTAATGACCTTGGAACCCTGGCAACAGGCACTTATAGCAACCTTGTTCACATGGACAATGACGGGGCTCGGTGCAGCAGTTGTCTTTTTAACTAAAGGTGTTAGTGAAAACTTTTTAAATATCACACTTGGCTTTGCAGGCGGTATTATGGTAGCCGCAAGTTTTTGGTCACTTTTATCACCTGCGATTGATGCGAGTGCAGATAATCCAATAGGAGAATGGTTCCCTGCTTTAGTCGGCTTTTTAGGCGGTGCCTTATTTATTTACTCCTTCGATAAAATTATCCCTCACCGTCATAGAGGAGAACACACTGCTGAAGGGCTTACAGTTGCTAGCTCCAGAAGAAGTACCTTACTAGTAACATCCTTAACACTTCACAATATTCCTGAAGGACTCTCTATCGGTATTCTCTTCGGTGCAGCAGGGTTGAGTCAAGATCCAGTCATGATTGCCAGTGCACTTACCTTAGCAGTAGGGATTGGTCTACAAAATATCCCAGAAGGTACTGCAGTTTCCATGCCGTTAAGAGCAGACGGTGCATCTAAATTTCGAGCATTCTTTTGGGGCTGGATGTCAGCAATCGTTGAGCCGATGGCAGCACTTGTTGGTGTCTTGCTTGTGGCCTCAATGGAGCCAGTATTGCCGTATGCTTTAGCTGCAGGTGCAGGTGCAATGATATTTGTGGTGGTGGAGGAAGTCATTCCAAGCACACAAAAAAATGGTCATTCCGATGCAGCAGTCTTTGCATTCCTGATTGGATTTTCTGTGATGATGGTATTAGACGTAGCATTAGGATAACAAAAAAGCCTCTAGGGTCTTCCCTAGAGGCTTAAAATTTATAAATTTTAATAGAAGAATCCAATGATTACAGAGCTTAAGATAGATACAAGTGTCGCACCGTATACTAGTTTAAGACCAAATCTCGCAACTTTGTCTCCGCTCTCACCGTGAAGTCCTTTAACAGAACCAGCGATGATACCGATTGAACCAAAGTTAGCAAATGAGATTAAGAATACTGAAAGCATTGCTTGTGTCTTCTCAGAAAGTCCTTCTGCAACATTAATGAATTCAAGAATTGCAACAAATTCGTTTGTGATTAACTTAGTTGCCATTAATGAACCGGCAGTTTGTGCCTCAGCCCAAGGAATACCCATTAGGAAGGCAACTGGCATAAAGATGTAGCCCAAGATATCTTGGAATGAAAGGTTTGAACCAGGAATTAATAAGAAAATCTGGTTCAGTAAACCGATTAGAGCGATGAAACCAATTAACATCGCACCAACGACGAGTACGATTTTACCACCATCGATGATGTAATCACCAAGGACTTGGAAGAAAGATTTACCTTTTTCTGGATTAGTTGAGATTTCAATGTCGCCATCCTCGATAACTTCATCATATGGATTGATGATGTGTACGATGATGTAAACACTGAATAAGTTCAGTACAATCGCAATGATGACAAATTGAGGGTCTAACATTGTAAAGAATGCACCGACAATAGAAAGTGAAATTGAACTCATTGCTTGTGCAGCTAATGTATATAAACGACGTGTTGTAAGCTTAGGCAGCTGATTCTTAAGTGATACGAATACTTCTGACTGTCCAAGCATCATAGATGCCGCACCATTGTATGACTCGATGTATGGCATTCCAGTAATCTTAGTCAGTAAGAAACCTAAACCTTTAATGATGAAAGGTAAGATTCTAGTGTAAGAAAGAATACCGATAATCGCCGAGATGAAGATAATTGGAATAAGCACGTTGAATAGGAATACATCAACTGGTTCGCCTTCCGCGTTCGTCATCAAATCTCCAAACACAAATTGCGCACCTTCTCTTGCATATCCTAGTAAGTAGTCAAAACCGTTCGCTAAACCAAGGATAATCGTTTGTCCACCAGTAGTGCTAAGGAATAAGAACGTAGCGATAAACTGTAATGCAACTAATATTAATATGTTCTTCCAATGTTTGAACGCAAGTTTTTTGTTACTACTTGCAATCCAAGCAAGAAAGACGGTGAATAGTATACCAACTATTCCCATTACAATACTCATTGTGAAAGCCTCCAAAAATTATTATGTAAGAAATATTGAAAATGATTTCATTTGTAAATTATATACCAAATGATACATTTATGCGATACTAAATTATTATAATGCAAGCGGTTCCAAAAATAAACCCTTTTGGGTAAAAAATAAACATGTTATTTGCCAATTTTGACCACACCTTGTATACTTTAGTCAAAGTAGGTCAAGAGGGAGTGATGAAATGCGTAATATGTCGGATATTATTGAAAAATATTTAAAAGAAATGATTGAGAAATCCGGTAACGAAGTCGTTGAAATAAAACGTGCGCACATCGCTGAAAAATTTGATTGCGTACCGTCCCAGTTAAACTATGTTATCAAAACACGCTTTACAAATGAACATGGCTACGTCGTTGAAAGTAAACGTGGCGGTGGCGGCTATATAAGAATCACCAAAGTAGAAACACATTCTGAGACAGAATACTTAGCGCACTTACAAAATCTTATTGGAGATAACATATCTCAGTTGAATGCGGGACACCTTGTTCAATCAATGTATGAAAATGGTGTCATTACCTATAGAGAGGCACAAATCATCGATGCTGTAATGGAAAGAGAAGTTTTATCCATTGAGTTACCTTATAGAGATCGCTTAAGAGCGAAAATTTTACGCCGTGTAATCACGGCAATACTGTACGCTAAGGAGTGAATATATGAAGTGTGAGATATGTAATGAAAATGAAGCCACAGTCCATATTTCGGAAGACTTAGGTCTTGCTCAAAATGTACGGTATTTGTGTGAGCAGTGTGCTGAAAAATCGCTACACATGAATGACTATCAAGTGGATAATCCTTTTGACATCCACACATTACTGAAAATGTTAGCGGCTAATGCAGAGAAAAAAGAGGTGGAAGTTGAAGCGCCTGAATGTCCCTCATGTGGTTCAACATTAAGAAGTGTGGTCGACAATGGCTTGTTTGGTTGTAGTTATTGCTATGACTACTTCGGCGAATACGTACCTCAAATCGTTGAACGTGTGCAGCTGAACCAAAATAGACATCTTGGGAAGATTCCTCATCAAAAAGTAGATGCGCTGCGCCTCAAAAGAGATATAGAGTCCTTACAACAGAGACTAGACGACAAGGTAAAAACTCAAGCTTTCGAAGAAGCTGCGGTGATCAGAGACCAGATTCAGGCACTGAAGGATGGTGAATCGCATGGAGAATAATATTAGTAAGTGGCTCAGTAGAGCGGCAGTCACTGATATTGAACTTTCCTCACGTGTGAGGCTAGCACGGAATATTAATGGTGTACCTTTCACACATATGCTTGAAGATGATGAAGACATCACAGCGCTCGGTAAAATAGTAGAAAAAACTTTACCTAGTTTGACGCGTTTCTGCTTGTCTGAATTTACTGATGTAGGCCGTGCTTTGTTGGTCGAAAAGCATTTGATTAGCCCTAGATTTTCACAAAATGGAGAAAGTGTCTTTATCAATGAAGAGGAAGACATGTCGGTGATGATTGGTGAGGAAGATCACGTACGAATCCAAAGTCTAGGTGTAAATGAATCCCTTGAGTCGCTTTACGAGAAAGCGAGTGCTATAGATGATACATTAGAAGGTAAGATAGAGTATGCATTTGATGAACGATACGGCTATCTTACTGCTTGCCCAACTAATGTAGGGACAGGTATGAGAGCCTCTGTAATGCTGCATTTACCTGCCTTAACAGCCTTGAAAAGAATTCAACGTTTTCATAATAATTTAACACGCTTTGGTTTTACTTTACGAGGTATATACGGGGAAGGGTCTAAGCCCATTGGTTCTGTTTATCAGTTATCGAATCAAGTGACACTTGGTTTTAGTGAAACAGACATCATTGAAAATTTAACAGAGTTAAAAGAACGTATTATCGAAGAAGAACGTATCGCAAGAGAGCAATTAAAAACATTAGAAACCTGTGACGCTGTCAATCGTTCTTTTGGTATTCTACAATATGCCTATAAATTACCTTTAAAAGAAGCGGCAATGCATTTGAGTAATGTGAAGCTAGGGATTGACTTAGGCTATATCGATTTTGACCGCTTTAACTTTCAAGCGTGGTTCCAACAAATCCAACCGGCTTTTATTAGCCAAAGACTGAATGAATATGAATATGACACTAGTCGACCAAACAATCAGCACGAACGATTACGGGCGACACTGACACGCGAACTATTAGGAGGGAAATAGATGCTATTTGGAAAACTGACAGAGCGAGCACAAAAAGTACTCGCATTTGCCCAAGAAGAAGCGATCACACTTAAAAACTCTAATATCGGTACTGAACACTTACTATTAGGTTTGGTAAAAGAAAAAGAAGGCATCGCCGCAAAAGTTTTAGCATCGTTTAATATCGATGAACAACGAGTTAATGAAGAAGTGCACAATTTAATAACAACGGGTACAGAAAAAGCATCATCGATTCACTATACACCGCGTGCTAAAAAAGTAATTGAGTTATCTATGGATGAAGCTCGTAAACTACACCACAATTTTGTAGGTACAGAACACTTACTATTAGGCCTTATTCGTGAGAGTGAGGGCGTGGCAGCGAGAGTATTGGCTAATCTTGATTTAAATATTACGAAGGCACGTGCTGCAGTGATTAAAATGCTTGGTAATCCAGAAGCTTTCCAGTCACATTCAAGTGTCCAAAAAGATACTAATACACCGACATTAGACTCTTTAGCACGTGACTTAACTCAAATGGCCAGAGAGAGTCAGTTAGATCCGGTGATTGGTCGTTCTAGCGAGATTACACGTGTTATAGAAGTGCTAAGTCGTAGAACTAAGAATAACCCCGTGTTAATTGGTGAACCTGGTGTTGGTAAAACAGCTGTGGCTGAAGGCCTAGCCCAAGCAGTGATTAACAGTGAAGTGCCTGAAAACTTAAAAGATAAACGCGTGATGTCTCTAGATATGGGGACTGTTGTTGCAGGTACTAAGTACCGTGGTGAATTTGAAGAGCGAATGAAGAAAGTAATGGATGAAATCCATAAGGCTGGTAACGTCGTACTATTTATCGATGAGTTACACACACTAATCGGTGCGGGGGGAGCTGAAGGTGCGATCGATGCATCTAACATTCTTAAACCAGCTCTTGCGCGTGGCGAACTACAGTGTATCGGTGCGACAACTTTAGATGAATTCCGAAAACACATTGAAAAAGATGCGGCATTAGAACGTCGTTTCCAGCCGGTAATGGTCGATGAGCCTAAGGCGGAAGACGCAGTGTTGATTCTAAAAGGCCTACGTGATCGTTATGAGGCGCACCACCGCATTAATATTACAGATGAAGCACTGGAAGCAGCAGTTCGTATGAGCAGCCGCTATATTCAAGACCGTTTCCTGCCTGATAAGGCAATTGACTTAATAGATGAAGCTTCATCTAAAGTTAGATTAAGAAGCTATTCTACACCGCCAGATCTTAAAGATTTAGAGACGCGTTTAGAAGCAGTGAAAAAGGAAAAAGATGCGGCGGTTCAAAGCCAAGAATTTGAAGCGGCAGCAAACTTTAGAGATCAACAAACAAAAATTGAAAATGAAGTTAAAGAATGTGAAGAAAACTGGAAGAAACAACAGGGTCAATCTTCACAATCAGTTACAGCGAGTGATATTGAGCTTGTAGTCGCTGGCATTACAGGTATTCCGTTATCTAAGATTGCTGAAGATGAGTCAGATAGATTGATGAATCTTGAATCCATTCTACACGAGCGTGTAATCGGACAGGATTCTGCAGTACAATCGATATCTAAGGCGGTAAGACGTGCGCGTGCAGGACTTAAAGATCCGAAGCGTCCAATCGGTAGTTTCATTTTCTTAGGCCCAACAGGTGTCGGTAAAACCGAACTTGCTAGAGCCTTAAGTGAAACAATGTTTGGTGAAGAAGATGCAATGATTCGAGTAGACATGAGTGAATACATGGAGAAACATTCAGTATCTCGTTTAGTTGGTTCGCCTCCAGGCTATGTTGGTTACGATGATGGGGGACAACTAACGGAAAGAGTAAGAAGGAAACCGTACTCACTCATACTCTTCGATGAAATTGAAAAAGCACACCCTGATGTGTTTAACTTGCTCTTACAAGTGTTAGATGATGGGCGTTTAACAGACTCTAACGGACGCGTGGTGGATTTCCGTAATACAATTATTGTTATGACATCAAATGTAGGTGCGAGAGAATTACAAGATCAGAGATTCGTAGGCTTTGGTGGCCCAGAGGCTGAAAGCTATGAAAATATTAGAAGTACAATGATGAAAGAATTGAAGAATACCTTTAGACCTGAATTCATTAACCGAATTGATGACATTATTGTCTTCCACAAACTTGAGAAAGAACATCTTAAGGAAATTGTTAGCTTGATGATTGATACCTTAAGAGCGAGATTAACTGACCAGAATATTCACATTGAGGTTACAGATCGAGCGACTGAGCGTATTGTTGAAGAAGGTTACGATCCGGAATATGGGGCGAGACCTTTATCTAGAAGTATTCAAAAGAATATAGAAGATACTCTAAGTGAATCATTACTATCAGGTGAAAGTTTCGAGAATAAACTTGTCACAGTGGATTATGTTGATGATACATTCAAAGTCACAACAGAAGACAAAGTTAACGAAACTGTTGAACAGTAATCCTGGATAGATTTTAATAAGCATCTCTGACTCATGATATATTCCCTCTTATGTAGACACTTAAAAAGTGAATACTTAAGAGGGATATTTTATAATTAGGAATATAATTTTACTTTTGTGAATTACTCAACAAAATTCTATAAAAGTCTTTAACTGTAAGGTTTTAGCCTTTTAAAACATCTAGATAAATAATACAATAGTAAAAGAAATACAATGGGGGAGTGTATACACGAATGGCAAAACCAAAAGTTTCTTTTGAGTGTATGGCATGTGGTTATGAAACGCCTAAATGGATGGGTAAATGTCCAAATTGCGGTGCCTGGAATCAGCTTGAAGAAAAAATTGTACATAAAGAAGCCGTTAGTGGTCGAGGGACGCTCGGTAAAAATAAAATAGATGAGCGTAGTAAAGCATCTAAATTAAGTACCATTGAAAAGAAGGTCACACCAAGAACAACCACGCGTTCAGGGGAATTCGATAGAGTGCTCGGTGGCGG
The DNA here is from genome assembly GCF_036665975.1 of Jeotgalicoccus huakuii. Lineage (NCBI taxonomy): Bacteria > Bacillati > Bacillota > Bacilli > Caryophanales > Staphylococcaceae > Jeotgalicoccus > Jeotgalicoccus huakuii. The sequence goes on from NZ_JAVIYN010000009.1 coordinate 46,938, forward strand.
TATTGTTAATGGTTCGCTTATTTTAATTGGTGGTGACCCAGGTATAGGGAAGTCCACTATTCTCTTACAGACTGCATTAATTCTAGCTGAAAACCATAACGTATTATATGTATCTGGCGAGGAATCTCTAGAGCAGATTAAAATGCGTGCAGATCGCATTACCTCAAAACCATCCAATTTAACTGTCTTTTGTGAGACAAACCTCTTGTATATTCATGATGAAATTAAAAAGATCCAACCAGACTATTTGATCATTGACTCTATTCAGACCGTCTTTCATCCAGATGTTACAAGTGCACCAGGATCAGTGGCACAAGTGAGGGAGAGTACACAGTCCATTATGAATATCGCTAAGGGTAATAATATTGCAACGTTTATAGTTGGACACGTCACAAAGGATGGACAGATTGCAGGTCCTAGATTATTAGAACATATGGTTGATACTGTACTTTATTTTGAAGGAGATCAGCATCATACTTATCGTATCTTAAGAGCGGTGAAAAATAGGTTTGGTTCAACAAATGAAATGGGTATTTTTGAGATGAAAGCGAGCGGTTTAGAAGAGGTGTTAAATCCTTCTGAAATCTTCTTGGAAGAACGTTCGAAAAATGCTCCAGGCTCAGCTATTGTTGCCACTATGGAGGGTACGAGAGCGATGCTAGTAGAAGTACAATCCCTTGTTACGCCAACTCACTTTCACAATCCAAGACGCATGGCAACCGGTATCGATACTAACCGTCTATCGCTACTCATGGCAGTCTTAGAAAAATCGGAAGGTCTGCTGATGCAGCAACATGATGCTTATATTAAAGTAGCAGGTGGTGTGAAATTAGACGAACCTGCAGTAGACTTAAGTATAGTCATCAGTATCGCATCAAGTTTCCAAAACATTGCTGTACGAGGAGATGATTGCTTCATAGGTGAAGTTGGCTTAACTGGAGAAATCAGACGTGTGACAAAAATTGAACAAAGGCTACAAGAAGCGGCAAAACTTGGCTTCAAAAGAGCCATTGTTCCACAGTCCAATTTAAGTGGAGTTCAAGTTCCTGATGGTTTAGAAGTGTTGGGTGTTAAGACTTTAAAACAAGCATTGAGACATACAAAATTTAATGATTAATTTTAAAAAATCTTAAGAGAGGAGGCGGCAAGATGCTTAGATACTTACTCTATGCAGTCTATTTAGTAATTGGCTTATCATTAGGTGCTTGGCTGTTCCCAGAACTAGCAGTTTGGCTACCTTTTGATATACCGAGAGTAGTAGACAATGTGCTTGTATATGGCCTATTAGGTATTCTTTTATTTTTCTTATTATTTGGCTGGACAATCAAGCATGCATACAACTTTTTGAAGAGAAGTGAAGGTTATTTATTGAGTAGAAGTTTGACGGAAATTGTTTTTGCAACACTCGGCATGGTGTTAGGTTTAGTCATTGCGGTATTAATCACACTCTTGATTAATACTTTAGAGATTCCACTTGTCGGAGAGATTGTACCGATTGTGTCAGCAGTTGTTTTTGGTTATTTAGGTTTCATTATCGGCTTGAGAAAGTTCAGTGAGGTTCTGGACTTCTTTCCAAAGAGTAACCCGAAGGACAAAACGATTTCCGGAGCTAAGACGAAGTTTATCGATACGAGTGTTATTATCGATGGACGCATAGTCGATGTAGTTGAAACGGGTTTTTTAGAAGGAGACATTGTCATTCCACAATTCGTTTTGGATGAACTGCAACTTATTGCGGATGCGACTGACCCTGTAAAAAGAGAGAAGGGACAACGTGGTTTAGACATGTTGAATAAGTTACAGACCAACAATGAAAACGTAAAAATTGAACCTGTAACTTATGAGAAACTTGATGTAGACCAACAGTTGATTGATATCGCCAAAAAAGAAGGCGGTGCAATTTTAACGACGGATTATAATTTAAATAAAATCTGTCAGCTCCACGATATTCCAGTTTTAAACGTGAACGAATTATCCAATGCAATAAAAACTGTAGTTGCACAAGGCGATGTTTTTGAACTCTTCATTTCCAAAACTGGTAAAGAAGAAAACCAGGGTGTCGGTTACCTTGAAGATGGAACGATGGTGGTTGTTGAACGTGGAGAGCAGTTGATCAACCAAACAGTTAAAATCATTGTGACTAGTGTATTGCAGACAAATTCTGGACGTATCGTCTTTGCGAAAAGAGAGAAAAACAAATGAAGTATACAGTAATTATTCCGGCAGCCGGACTTGGTTCTAGAATGGGTCTCGGCTACAACAAAGTCTTATTAGACATAGGCGGGGAATCTATTATTTCACGCACGGTTAGATTTTTTGACGAAGATCCGGACTGTGAAGCAATACATTTATCTGTCCGAGCGGAAGAACGTGATGTTGTATCAGACATGTTTCATAGTGTTGCTAAGGTAAAAGGGATTCATAATGGTGGTAAAGAACGTCAGGACAGTATTTATAACGCACTAATTAATATAGACTCTGCTGAATATATTTTTGTCCACGACGGGGCAAGGCCATTTGTCAGTCAGGATATTATCCTACGATTGAAAGAAAAGGTTCAAGAAACAGGTGCAGTCATTTGCGGGGTAAAAGTTAAGGATACTTTAAAGCGGGTTGTAAATGATAAAGTCGTTGAAACGTTACCGAGACAGGAAATAATTTCTGTACATACACCCCAAGCATTTAAAGCAAATATTTTGAAAACAGCTTATGAACATGCAAAAAAGCACCATCTTGACGTCACTGATGACTCTATGATGGTAGAGGCAATCGGGGAGTCCGTCTATATAACAGAATCATCCTATGATAATATTAAGATAACGACAGCTGAAGATATTCAGCTTGCCAAGTTGATACTTGAAGGGAAAGGTTAATATGATGAGAATAGGTCATGGATACGATGTTCATGCCTTTGATGAAAATCGTCCACTAATTTTAGGTGGTATGGAAATACCACATGACCGTGGTTTGAAGGGTCATTCGGATGCAGACGTCGTCTTGCACACTGTTACAGATGCCATCCTCGGCGCTTTAGCCCTTGGAGATATCGGTAAGTTTTTCCCTGATACGGATGCACAATATAAGGATGCGGACTCAAAGAAATTGTTGTCGGCAGTCGTCGAAATGATGACTGAAAAAGGATATGAAATTGGAAATATTGATGTAGTTGTCATTGCAGAAAAACCAAAGCTTAGAGAGTATATTGATACAATGCGGCAGAATGTAGCAGATCTTTTATTGACAAAGATAGAGAATGTTAACATCAAGGCAACAACATCTGAAAAACTTGGATTTACAGGTAGAGAAGAAGGCATCGCAAGTGAAGCGGTAGTCTTACTTAACAAACAGGAGGCAAAATAATGAGTAAAGTTAGAGTGAGATATGCACCGAGTCCTACAGGATTCCTACACATAGGTAACGCGCGCGCAGCATTATTTAACTATTTATTTGCACGCCACTATGATGGTGATTTTATAATTCGTATTGAAGATACTGACAAACAACGTCACGTTGATGAGGGTGAATCATCACAACTCAACTATTTAAAATGGTTGGGCATCGACTGGGATGAAAGCGTCGACGTTGGTGGAGACTATGGACCTTACCGTCAATCTGAACGTGGTGATATCTACGCACCTTACATTCAGAAATTGTTAGATAATGATCTTGCTTATCGTTGCTACATGACTTCTGAAGAGCTAGAGGCGGAAAGAGAAGAGCAATTAAGAAATGGTCAGACACCGATGTATGGTGGAAAGCATGCACACCTTACAGCTGAACAGGAAGAAGCATTTAAGGCTGAAGGTCGTGAACCTTCAATTCGCATCCGTGTACCGAAAGATAAAACATATACCTTCGACGATATGGTTAAAGGTGAAGTGTCGTTCGATTCTAACGGTTTTGGTGACTGGGTCATTGTTAAAAAAGATGGTGTACCAACGTACAACTTTGCGGTTGTCATTGATGATTATGAAATGAAAATCACCCATGTTTTACGTGGGGATGATCATATCTCAAATACACCAAAACAAATGATGGTTTATGACCTTCTCGACTTACCGTTACCGAAGTTCGGGCATACGGCGTTGATCGTAAATGAAGAGAAGAAAAAATTGTCTAAACGTGACGCATCAATTATTCAATTCATCGAACAGTATGAAGAATTAGGTTACCTACCGGATGCAATGTTTAATTTCATTGCTTTACTAGGTTGGTCTCCAGAAGGTGAAGAAGAACTATTCACTAAGGAAGAATTGATTAATAATTTCGATGAAAATCGACTATCTAAAGCTTCGGCTTTCTTCGACAATCAAAAGTTAATGTGGATTAACAACCAGTACATGAAGCAAAAAAATGCTGAGGAAATTTTTGATATGTCTCTACCCTTCCTACAAAAAGCAGGGAAGGTTTCAGAAAACCCAGATGATAGTGAGTTGGACTGGGCGCGTAAGCTCGTTGCCTTATACCAACCGCAGATGAGCTATGCTGCTGAGATTAATGAGTTATCAGAACAGTTCTTTAAAGATCATGTTGAATTTGATGAAGATGCGAAAGAAGTGTTAGAACAAGATCATATAAATGAATTGATGACAGCACTTTATAGCCATTTTGAAGCGATGGAAGATTTCTCGCCTGAAGCAATTAAAGCGGAAATCAAAGCTGTACAAAAAGAAACAGGTATAAAAGGTAAGAAATTATTCATGCCAATTCGTGTCGCAGTAACTGGAGAAACTAAAGGACCAGAACTACCAGATGCGATTTCATTGATTGGTCAAGAGACTGCATTGGAAAGAATTGCACGCTTGAAATAAACTGAAATGTTGAAAATGGTGCGGTGACGAAGTATAATATGGGTGTTAAAAGTTTAGTATATAAGGTGTTGGACAAGTAGAGATTATCCGGTTGGTGAAAAGGATAACAATAAACCTTATAGAATTGCGCTTTTACGTATTTTAAACCTTATATTAAAGAGTAAAATCAGAGTGGAACCGTGCTTATGCGCCTCTGTCCCAACATGGACAGAGGCGCTTTTATATTACATATGTGGAGGAGGGTACAGATGTTTCAAAGAATGAAAGACGACTTGAATATGGTGTTAGAGCTCGATCCAGCAGCAAAGAATCGGTTGGAAGTATTTTTTACTTACTCAGGTATTCACGCAGTATGGGCGCATTTAGTTGCGCATTGGTTCTATAAGAAAAACTTTAAAATTATCGCCCGGGTAATTTCGCAAGTCACACGGTTTATGACAGGAATAGAAATTCACCCAGGTGCGAATATCGGTAAGCGTTTATTTATTGACCATGGTATGGGTGTAGTGATTGGTGAGACATGTAACATTGGAAATAACGTGACGATCTATCAAGGGGTAACACTCGGTGGAACGGGTAAAGAAGACCATAAAAGACACCCTGATATTGATGATAACGTGTTAATTGCTGCAGGGGCTAAAGTACTTGGAAACATCCGCATCGGAGCGTCTTCAAATGTTGGAGCGAATTCTGTGGTTCTAAAGAATGTACCAGCTCATTCCACAGTGGTCGGAATTCCTGGTCACGTCGTTAAGCAGCATGGTCAGCGTATAAGAAAACATAATAATTTCGATCATAGAGATATACCAGATCCGCTATTTGAAAAATTATTGGAACTTGAAAAAGATATTAATGACTTCAGAAGAGAAGTAGGGAGTGAGGTAAAAGATGGTTCGCATATATAATTCAATTACTAGAAAAAAGGAAGAATTTGTACCATTACAAGAAGGTAAGGTCAGCATGTATGTTTGTGGTCCGACAGTGTATAACTATATTCATATTGGAAATGCAAGGCCAGCAATCGCTTTTGATACAGTACGACGATACTTGGAATACAAAGGTTATGATGTGAAATACGTCTCTAACTTTACGGATGTAGATGACAAATTAATAAAGGCATCTAAGGAGCTGGGTGAGACAGTACCAGAGATTGCAGAGCGTTTTATCGAAGCTTTCTTTGAAGATACAGGTGCTTTAAATGTTAAGAAAGCAACAGTCCATCCACGCGTGCTCGATCACATGCCTGATATTATCGAATTTATTAAAATATTGATCGATAAAGGGCATGCTTATGAATCAGATGGTGATGTTTATTTTAAAACACGTTCATTTGATAACTACGGGAAATTGTCTCAACAATCAGTTGATGACTTGAAGGTCGGTGCGAGGATTGAAGCGGGTGAGAAGAAAAAAGATCCACTAGATTTCGTTCTCTGGAAACAAGCGAAAGAAGGAGAAATCAGCTGGGAATCACCTTGGGGAGAAGGTCGTCCAGGTTGGCATATTGAATGTTCAGTTATGGCCCGTCGTCATCTTGGAGACACGATAGATATTCACGCTGGTGGTCAAGATTTAACTTTCCCACACCATGAAAATGAGATTGCTCAAAGTGAATGTATGACAGACAAAACGTTTGCGAATTATTGGATGCATAACGGGTACATTAATATTGATAATACGAAAATGTCCAAGTCTTTAGGGAATTTCATACTTGTGCATGACATTATTAAGGAGATTGAGCCCAATGTGCTTCGCTACTTTATGATTAGTGTGCATTATAGAAATCCAATTAACTATAACCGTGAATTAGTTGATGCAGCAAGAAGTAGTTTAGAACGTATTCAAGATAGCTATCACCATGCACTTGAACGTATTGAAAAAGCAGTTGATGAAGAATCTGATGGTAAAGTGCTTGAGCTTATTGATGACAATATTAAATTATTTGAAAGTCATATGGACGATGACTTCAATACTGCCAATGCCATCACAGCATGGCATGAGTTGACGGGTGAGTTGAACAAATACTTACGTCGTCCAGCAACTTGCAAGGCAGTACTACAGAAGTTTATCGAAACCTTTGATGCGTACTCACAAGTACTAGGCGTTAGTTTAGGACGTAAAGAGGTGCTCCTAGATGAAGAGATAGAAGCACTGATTGAAGAGAGAGAAACTGCCAGAAGAAATAAAGATTTTGCACGCGCTGATGAAATTAGGGACAATTTGAAAAATGAAGGAATCATCCTAGAAGACACTAAAGATGGCGTGAGATTTAAACGTGGATAATATAGATATTAATAGAATTCCATCACTATCGCTTGCATTTTTAGGTGACGCGGTCTATGCGGTTAAAGTCCGTGAGCATTTAATTGAAAATGAACCTTATTTAAAGCCGGATGCCCTGCATAAAGCGGCCAATAAATTGGTTAGTGCTAGGGCGCAAGCAAATGCTTTACACTATTTGAAAAATACTGGCATACTCACCGAAGATGAGTGGGACATTGCGAGAAAAGCGCGTAATAAATCGAGTCAAACTAGAGCGAAAAACGCAACGATACAAGAATATAGAAATGCTTCTGGTATAGAGGCATTGATAGGGTACTTAGCCTTGACTGGAGAGACAGACAGAGTGGATGAACTTATGAAGCTTATTATTACAGACGGGAGTGAAGACATTTGACTGGTTCAGTAATTGCAGGACGTCATGCTGTTAGAGAACTACTGCGTACAGATGCAGATATAAACAAGGTATATGTTCAGGACACAGCAAACAAGCAACAGTTAAAAGAAATTTTAGATCTCGCTAAAGAGAGAAAGATTGTTGTTTCTATGGTGCCGAAAAATAAGATTGATGGCATGACTGAAGAACGTCATCAAGGTGTTGTGGCGATGGTTAGTGCGCATGAATACATGCCACTTGAGACCTTCTTAGAAAATGTTGAGGGAAAAACAGCGAATGTCATTATTTTAGATGGGCTTGAAGACCCGCATAACTTAGGATCAATCATAAGAACTTGTGATGCTTCTGGTTTTGATGCGGTCATTATTCCGAAACGTCGTTCAGTTCAATTGACAGATACAGTGGCAAAAACCTCTACAGGGGCGATTGAATATGTACCTGTAATTAGAGTGACAAATATCAATCAAACAATCGATACCTTAAAAGATCATAACTTCTGGCTTGTCGGTACGGATGGAACAGGACAAACGGATTATCGTGAGATTAATGCTAAGGGCAACACTGCAGTAGTAATCGGTAGCGAAGGTGAAGGTATTAGTAGGAAGACGCTAGAGAAATGTGACTTTGTCGTTCGTATTCCGATGGCAGGAGAAATAACGAGTTTAAATGCTTCGGTTTCAGCTGCGCTTTTAATGTATGAGGTATACAGGCAGCAAAACCCACTTGGGCGTGGTTAATGTGCGTAAAAAAAGAAGAGTCTTACTCGTCGATGGCTACAATTTAATTGGGGCAAATTCTGATTTATATCGTGAAGCGCAGATGTCTCTACAACTCGCAAGAGATGAAGTATTGAAGCTATTGAGCGAATATCAAGCAGTTCAGAATTATGAGATTATCTGCGTCTTTGATGCTTACGAAGTCAAAAGCAAAGAAGCTGTTATGGATTATTACGGTATTGAAGTGGTCTACACGAAAGAGAAAGAAACGGCAGACGAGTTTATCGAAAGATTTGTCTATGATAATTACCATCCTTTTCTATGTGATATCAGTGTAGTAACGAGTGACTTAACTGAACAAAATGCAATTTTTGCTTATGGAGCTTACCGAATCTCATCGAGAGAAATGTGGTTGAACTTGTCCGAAGCTGATAAAAATATTAGTAAAAGAATTAAAGCAATAAATGAAAAACTGCCTAGGACAAAATTGGATATTTCGGAAGAAATACTTGCAAAAATGGAAAAACTGCGACGGGGAGAAAATTGACAACTTGAAGATATTCCCCCTCCAACTTATATTTAAGTTAACTAAAGGTTGGAGGGGAATCGATTGTATAGTATCAAGGGTTCTAGTCATTTAGTGTTGGAAAGACGTGCAAGTTACAAAGAGAGTAATCTAGAGGATTTAGATAGAGCTGCTTGTCGTGTGAGGAATGGTGACTATGCTGCCTTTGACACTGTTGATAAACTACTTAGACCTCATATATTAAGAATGTCATTTAAATATGAGATAACGTCATATGATCGGGACGACCTCGTTCAGGATATGATGATTGAGGTTTTTATGATGTGTTTTAGATATGATTATGAACGCGGTCATTTTATGAACTATGCGCTTCGTTCGATACGCTTTAAAATGTATAACAAAATAGTGGTAAATCCTGCGGGTTGGAAGAGCTGGGAGCCATTACTTGAAACTATCTTTGAAAATACACATTCGCATGCCTTATCAGGTATTCATTTAAAGGAAACGACAGAAGACTACTTATCAGCTGTAGAGAGCTTATCCACTCGTGAAAAATATGTGCTAAAACTTTTTATAGAACGTTACTCTGTTCAAGAGATAGCGAGCATTTTAAAGTGTGGTCTAAAGTCTGTAAATAACACAGTCCATAGATTGAAAATAAAGTTTGGTGAGGTTGAAGATTTACACAGTATTGTTGACAACAACGCTTCAAATCGATATAGTATATTAGAATTGAAATGAGGATTTTAAGATGAAAATTGCACTGATTTGCAGTGAATGTGGGTCTCGTAACTACTCATTGAACAGACCAACCCACACTGAGAGACTCATCATGAAAAAGTTTTGTCCCAAATGCAATAAGCATACAACGCATAAGAGTTCTATATAGTTCAGGAGGAACGATTGATGAATAATAATAAGAACTTCTTCCAAAATGTCGTCAGCGAGATGAAAAAAGTCAGCTGGCCGACTGGTCAGGAAGTCGTCCGTTATACGACAACAGTTGTAGTAACAGTTGTATTTTTCTTAGTGTTTTTCTATGTGCTTGATCTGGGTATCACAGCACTAATTGATTTAATGTAATTTTAAAGGAGCGGTATAATGTCTCTAGACAAAGAGTGGTATGCAGTACATACTTATTCAGGCTATGAAAACAAAGTAAAAGCAAACTTAGAGGCGCGCCTCGAGTCAATGAATATGCAAGATCTAATTTTCCGTGTCGTTATTCCTGAAGAAGAGGAAACCTCTATAAAAGATGGTAAGAAAAAGACGGCAATGAAGAAAACATTCCCTGGTTATGTTTTAGTAGAACTCGTCATGACGGATGAGTCTTGGTATGTTGTTCGTAATACACCAGGTGTTACAGGTTTTGTTGGCTCACAAGGTGCGGGTAGTAAGCCAAACCCACTCTTACCTGAAGAAGTGAAATTTATCCTTCGTCAGATGGGTATGACTGAGAAAATTGTGGATGTTGAGGTTGAAGTCGGTGAATCGATTAATATCGTTTCAGGGCCATTCAATAATCAAACGGGTGTGATTGAATCGATTGATGAGGAACGTTATAAGTTAACGGTACTTGTTGAGATGTTTGGTAGAGAGACACCCGTTGAAGTTGAATTTGATCAGATTGAAAAACTTTAAATTTACACTTGGAAATTATAGGTTGATATGCTATACTTTTATGGTCGCAAAATTGCGGCCATCTTTATTTGTATAAAGACTTATGAGTGGGAGGATGAAATCTAAACATCCTGTGACCACATCACGATTATGAGGAGGTGCAACATCGTGGCTAAAAAAGTTATTAATGTTGTGAAATTGCAAATCCCTGCAGGAAAGGCTAACCCGGCACCACCGGTAGGTCCAGCACTAGGGCAAGCAGGTGTAAACATCATGGGATTCTGTAAAGAATTCAATGCGCGTACACAAGAGCAAGCAGGTTTAATTATCCCTGTTGAAATTTCAGTATTTGAAGATCGCTCATTCACATTCATCACAAAAACTCCACCAGCAGCAGTTTTACTTAAAAAAGCAGCTGGAACTGAAAAAGGTTCTGGAGAGCCTAACAAGAACAAAGTAGCAACTGTTACAGAAGCTCAAGTTCGTGAAATCGCAGAAACGAAAATGGAAGACCTAAACGCGGCAACTGTTGAAGCAGCAATGCGTATGGTTGAAGGTACAGCACGAAGCATGGGCTTCACTGTCGAAAAATAATAAGTATTAATACGGTCGTGGGAGGATTAACCCCGCTATAACCACAAGGAGGAATATAAATGGCTAAAAGAGGTAAAAAGTATCAAGCTGCTCTAGAGAAGTTTGATCAAAACTCTACATTTTCAATTGAAGAAGCAGTCAAGCTTGCAAAAGAAACTTCTATTGTAAACTTTGACGCTTCAGTTGATGTTGCATTCCGTCTAGGTATTGATACGCGCAAAAATGATCAACAGATCCGTGGCGCACTAGTACTTCCACACGGTACTGGTAAAACACAGCGTGTATTAGTATTTGCGAAAGGCGACAAAGCAAAAGAAGCAGAAGCAGCAGGCGCTGACTACGTTGGTGAAGCTGAGCTAGCACAGAAAATTAACGGTGGATGGTTTGATTTCGATGTTATCGTTGCAACACCGGACATGATGGGCGAAGTTGGTAAACTTGGTCGCGTATTAGGACCTAAAGGTTTAATGCCTAATCCTAAAACTGGTACAGTAACGATGGACGTGACTAAAGCAGTTGAAGAAATCAAAGCTGGTAAAGTTGAGTACCGCGCTGAAAAAGCAGGTATTGTTCACGTTGGAATCGGTAAAGTTTCATTCTCTGATGAGCAACTTGTAGACAACTTTAAAGCTGTTCACGATATTTTAGAAAAAGCTAAACCATCTTCTTCTAAAGGTGTTTACTTTAAATCTGTTACAGTTTCAAGCACAATGGGCCCTGGTATTACAGTAGACCCTAATGTAATTAGAACTGTTTAAAAATAAATATTGACAAGTGTAGGTATACGAGGTATATTTACACTTGTAAATTTTAAAGATTACCTAAGACAGCAGGAGCTTTTATAGCTTAATATCTTTCCTGCCGAGGCAAATAAAACGACTTGAATTATATTTTCATATATTCGAGCACTTTTTGCCGCTGGTAAAAGGTGCTTTTTTATTTGCTCCAGACAAAAATTATGGAGGTGTAACGACATGTCAAACATCATTGAACAAAAACAGCAACACGTTGAAATGATTACTGAACAACTTAAAAACTCAGTTTCTACTATTCTTGTAGATTACCGTGGTTTATCAGTTTCAGAAGTCACAGAACTACGTAAACAATTACGTGAAGCTGGCGTTGAATTCAAAGTTTACAAAAACACAATGACTCGCCGTGCGGCTGATGCATTGGAACTTTCTGAACTAAATGAATTCCTAGTTGGACCAAGTGCATTAGCATTCTCTAATGAAGATGTTATTGCTCCAGCTAAAATCATTAACAACTTTGCTAAAGAACACGAAGCTTTAGAGATTAAAGCTGGTGTCATCGAAGGCAGCTATGTACCTGTTGAAGATGTAAAAGCTATCGCATCTCTTCCATCAAGAGATGGCCTACTTTCTATGCTTCTTTCAGTGCTACAAGCACCAGTACGAAACTTCGCTTATGCAGTTAAAGCAGTCGGTGAAGACAAAGAGAACGAAAACAACGAAGCTTAATTTAAGCTGAAAAACCAATTATAAAATGGAGGAAAATAATCATGGCTAACATTGAAACAATCATTGAAAGCATTAAAGAAATGACAGTTTTAGAATTAAACGATTTAGTTAAAGCAATTGAAGAAGAATTTGGCGTAACAGCGGCTGCTCCTGTAGCAGCAGCAGGTGGCGGAGAAGCTGCTGCAGCTGAAGAAAAATCTGAATTTGACGTTGAACTTACAGATGCAGGTTCATCTAAGATCAAAGTAATCAAAGTAGTTCGTGAAGCGACTGGTCTTGGACTTAAAGACGCTAAAGAACTTGTTGACAACGCACCTAAAGTTGTTAAAGAAGGTCTTTCTAAAGAAGACGCTGAAGCACTTAAAGCTCAACTTGAAGAAGTTGGCGCTGGTGTAGAACTTAAATAGTATCTATAATTTTTGTCACAAAAAGTCTCCGCAAACTTAGTTTAGCGGAGACTTTTTTTCTGATTGGAGGAAATTTATTTGTCACATTATTATACGACAGATGACACGCCACATGAGTATGGTGAAACAACCTTCGATTTTAACGATTATACTTACCGCTTTAAAACTGACCGTGGTGTATTTTCTAAAAATAATGTTGATTACGGTAGTGCCTTACTTATTAAAACGGTAGTTGACACTTATCAAGGCGATGGAAGTTTTATCGATATGGGTGCAGGTTATGGTCCGATCGGAATTGTAATCGGTCGTGAATTAGGTATGGATCCCATTATGGTTGAAGTGAATAAGGATGCAGCAGACCTTGCAGATGAGAACGCGAAAAGAGCGGGAATCTCAGTGGAAGTGATGAGCCGTCATGACTTTGATGAGTCTGATATTAATACCTCCCTTTATGTAACGAATCCGCCATTTAGAGCGGGGAAAGATGTGGTCTTAGAAATCTTAAGAGATGCATATGAACGCTTAACTGTAGACGGTGCAATCTATATGGTTGTTCAGAAGAAGCAAGGTATGGCATCATATAAGAAATACTTACAATCGTCTTTTGATAATGTGCAGATTGTCGTTAAAGATAAAGGGTATTATATATTGAAAAGCATTAAATAAAATATAAAGAATATTTGACTTGACAAATTGTCTGTGTTATTCTTATAGAATGTTAAATTAATATCAATAAGTATGTACTTTTCTGTACATTTGTTGAATGGAGCGTTTAAAATAGTGTCCAGTTTAATAGGAAATGGGGTTGAATACGATTCCGTTTTCTTTTTGTCTTTACAATGAATAGGGTGCGGCCTTAAACGCCATTATAGTTTACGCAAATATTATTAGGGGTGAATCTGTCGATGAGTCAATTGATTCAGTATGGAAGACATGCACAACGTAGAAGTTATGCGCGTATCGAAGAGAAGTTGGAACTACCTAACTTAATTGAGATTCAGACGAAATCGTACGAGTGGTTCCTGGAAACAGGTTTAATCGAAATGTTTAAAGATATTTCTCCGGTAGAAGATTTTACTGGTAATATGTCTTTACAATTTGTCGATTATAAACTTGGCGAGCCGAAGTATAACGAAGAAGAAGCGAAAGACCACGATGCGACTTACTCAGCTCCGCTGAGAGTTAAAGTTCGCTTAGTCATCAAAGAAACCGGCGAAGTAAAAGAGCAGGATGTATTTATGGGAGATTTCCCGTTGATGACGGATACAGGTACTTTTATTATAAATGGTGCTGAACGTGTTATCGTTTCACAATTAGTAAGAAGCCCATCTGTATACTTCTCCGAGAAGTTTGACAAGAACGGTAAATTAAACTTCGGAGCAACTGTCATCCCTAACCGAGGCGCTTGGCTCGAGTATGAAATCGATGCTAAAGATGTCGTATACGTAAGAATAGACCGCACGCGTAAATTGCCGATTACAGTATTACTACGTGCCCTAGGCTTTCAAACAGATGAAGAAATCATCAATCTTCTTGGCGACAACGAATACCTTCGTAACACGCTAGAGAAAGACACGACAGAAACAGTAGATCAAGCACTTTTAGAAATATATGAAAGATTACGTCCGGGTGAACCACCTACAGTGGAAAACGCACGTAATTTATTATACTCAAGATTCTTTGATCCAAAACGTTATGATTTAGCGAACGTGGGTCGTTATAAGATGAATAAAAAACTTCACCTAAAACACCGTTTGTTTAACCAAGTGCTCACTGAGCCAATCGTTGATAGTGAAACAGGTGAAATTATTGCAGAAGCAGGTTCTACAATCGATCGTCGTACTTTAGATGCGATTATGGACCAGTTAGAATCTACAGCGAACTTGAAGACTTACCACCTAGAGCAGGGTCTACTTGATGAGCCTGTAGAAGTTCAATCAATAAAAGTACGTTCTCATAATAACGAAGAAACATCGACAACAGTAATCGGTAACGCATTCCCGGATGTTGAAGTTAAATCAATCACACCATCTGACATTGTTTCTTCAATGAGTTACTTCTTTAACTTATTAGAAGGTGTTGGACAGACTGACGATATCGACCACTTAGGTAACCGTCGTTTACGTTCTGTTGGTGAATTGTTACAAAACCAATTCCGTATCGGGGTTTCTCGTATGGAACGTGTGGTTCGTGAAAGAATGTCTATTCAAGACACTGAAACTGTCACACCACAACAATTAATTAATATCCGTCCAGTAATTGCATCTATTAAAGAGTTCTTTGGTAGTTCGCAGTTATCTCAGTTCATGGACCAAACAAACCCGCTTGCAGAGTTGACGCACAAACGTCGTTTATCTGCATTAGGGCCTGGTGGTTTAACACGTGAACGTGCTGGTATGGAAGTACGTGACGTTCACTACTCTCACTATGGACGTATGTGTCCGATTGAAACACCAGAGGGACCAAACATTGGTTTGATCAACACTTTATCAAGTTATGCTAGAGTAAACGACTTTGGTTTTATCGAAACGCCTTATAGAAGAGTAGACCCTGAAACAAACAGAGTAACGAATCAAATCGACTACTTAACAGCAGACGAAGAAGATAGTTACGTTGTTGCACAGGCGAATGCACCATTAAATGAAGATGGTAGCTTCACTAATGAAGAAGTAATTTGTCGTTTCCGTGGTAATAACACGCAAATGGACCGTGAGCGTATGGACTACATGGACGTTTCGCCTAAGCAGGTTGTTTCTGCAGCGACGGCTTGTATTCCGTTCTTAGAAAACGATGACTCAAACCGTGCCTTGATGGGTGCAAACATGCAACGTCAAGCTGTACCTTTATTAAATCCTGAATCACCGTTCATCGGTACAGGGATGGAGCACGTATCTGCACGTGACTCAGGTGCTGCAGTCGTTTCTCGTTACAAAGGGCGCGTTGAACATGTTGAAGCAAAAGAAGTTCATGTTCGTCGTATCGAAGAGAAGAATGGTAAAGAAGTAGAAACTGAAAAAGACGTTTATAGAATGTCTAAATTCATTCGTTCAAATGCGGGAACTTGTTACAACCAAAAACCAATCGTAGAAGAAGGTAATATCGTAACAAAAGGTGAAATCTTAGCAGATGGTCCATCTATGGACAATGGTGAGATGGCGCTTGGACGAAACGTTGTTGTCGGCTTCATGACTTGGGATGGTTATAACTATGAGGATGCCGTAATCATGAGCGAACGCTTAGTTAAACAAGATGTTTACACATCAATTCATATTGAAGAATATGAGTCTGAGTCAAGAGATACTAAACTTGGACCAGAAGAAATTACGAGAGATATTCCTAACGTTTCAGACAGTGCCCTGAAAAAACTTGATGACCGCGGTATTGTATATATTGGTGCGGAAGTCAATGATGGAGATATCTTAGTTGGTAAAGTTACGCCAAAAGGTGTGACTGAATTAACTGCTGAAGAACGTTTACTACATGCAATATTTGGTGAGAAAGCACGAGAAGTTAGAGATACGTCTCTACGTGTACCTCACGGTGCGGGTGGTATTGTTCTAGATGTTAAAGTGTTTAACCGTGAAGATGGTGACGAACTATCTCCAGGTGTTAACCAACTTGTACGCGTTTATATCGTTCAGAAGAGAAAGATTTCTGAAGGGGATAAGATGTGTGGACGTCACGGTAACAAAGGTGTTATTTCAAAAATCCTTCCAGAAGAAGATATGCCTTACCTACCAGACGGCACGCCAATCGACATCATGCTTAACCCACTCGGTGTTCCATCACGTATGAACATCGGTCAGGTGCTAGAACTACACCTTGGTATGGCTGCTCGTGCGATGGGCTTAAGAATGGCGTCACCAGTATTCGATGGTGCAAATGAGGAAGATGTATGGACAACAATGGAAGAAGCAGGACTTGCACGCGATGGTAAGACTGTTCTATATGATGGCCGTACAGGTGAACCATTTGAGAACCGTATCTCTGTTGGTGTGATGTATATGCTTAAACTTGCGCACATGGTTGACGATAAACTTCACGCAAGAAGTACTGGACCATACTCACTAGTTACGCAACAACCACTTGGTGGTAAAGCGCAATTCGGTGGACAACGTTTCGGTGAGATGGAAGTATGGGCACTTGAAGCATACGGTGCTGCATATACACTTCAAGAGATCTTAACAGTTAAATCTGATGATACTGTCGGACGTGTTAAGACGTACGAATCAATCGTTAAAGGTGAAAACCTTCCTAAACCAGGTGTCCCTGAGTCATTCAGAGTATTGATGAAAGAACTTCAAAGTCTGGGCTTAGATGTAAGCATCATGGATGAAAACGATGAGGAAATTGAACTACGCGATACTGATGAAGACGATATTCCGAATCAACCGGCTCAACCGGTCAAAGAAACAGACGCTGCTGCTAACGAAAATGTTACTGAATAGTAACGTTCTGAGCTTCGAGAAAACTGAGGGAGGAAAGCTCATTGATAGATGTAAACAGATTTAAATATATGAAAATAGGTTTAGCATCACCTGAAAAAATTCGTTCTTGGTCATTCGGTGAGGTCAAAAAACCGGAAACTATTAACTATAGAACATTAAAACCTGAACGCGATGGTTTATTCTGTGAAAAAATCTTTGGTCCTACTAAAGATTGGGAATGTAGCTGTGGTAAATACAAACGCGTTAGATATAAAGGTATGGTATGTGACCGTTGTGGTGTAGAAGTGACACGCGCTAAAGTAAGACGTGAAAGAATGGGGCATATTGAACTTGCAGCTCCAGTTACTCATATCTGGTATTTCAAAGGCATTCCTTCACGTATGGGATTATTACTTGATATGTCTCCGCGTTCTTTAGAGGAAATCATTTATTTTGCATCATATGCTGTTATTAAACCAGGTCCAACAGGCCTAGAACCGAAACAACTGCTAAGTGAACGTGAATACCGTGAATACTACGATAAGTTTGGTAATACTTTCACTGCTAAAATGGGTGCTGAAGCAATCAAGGAACTCTTACAACAAGTTGACCTAGGATCTGAACTAGAGATGCTTAGAAAAGAACTTGAAACTGCGACAGGTCAGCGCCTAACAAGAGCGATCAAGCGCCTAGAAGTGGTGGAAGCATTCCGCCACTCTGGCAATGATCCTTCTTGGATGATTCTAGATGTCCTACCAATTATTCCACCGGAAATTCGTCCGATGGTTCAATTGGATGGTGGGCGTTTTGCGACAAGTGATTTAAACGACCTTTATCGTCGTGTAATCAACCGTAATAATCGTTTGAAACGTCTACTTGACTTAGGAGCACCTGGAATTATCGTGCAAAATGAAAAACGTATGTTACAAGAAGCTGTCGATGCTCTAATCGATAATGGTCGTCGTGGCCGTCCTGTAACTGGACCAGGTAACCGTCCATTGAAATCACTATCTCACATGCTTAAAGGTAAGCAAGGTCGTTTCCGTCAGAACTTACTTGGTAAACGTGTCGACTATTCTGGTCGTTCGGTTATCGTCGTTGGTCCTGGACTGAAAATGTATCAGTGTGGTTTACCTAAAGAAATGGCGCTTGAGCTATTTAAGCCATTCGTAATGAAAGAGCTTGTTAAGCGTGAGCTTGCAACTAACATTAAGAATGCCAAAGGTAAAATCGAGCGCATGGAAAATGAAGTTTGGGATGTACTTGAAGATGTCATCACAGAGCACCCAGTACTCCTTAACCGTGCACCGACGCTTCACCGTTTAGGTATCCAAGCCTTCGAAGCGACACTAGTAGAAGGACGTGCGATTCGCCTTCACCCACTAGTGACAACAGCATATAACGCTGACTTTGATGGTGACCAAATGGCTGTACACGTACCACTTTCTAAAGAAGCACAAGCAGAGGCGCGTATGTTGATGCTTGCTGCACAAAACATTCTTAACCCGAAAGATGGTAAACCAGTAGTTACACCTTCACAGGATATGGTCTTAGGTAACTACTACCTAACATTAGAACGTGAAGCAACTAAAAATGAGGGACATATCTTCAAGAGTATTGAAGAGGTCATTATGAGTTACCAGAATGGTTACACTTCACTGCACACGCGTATTGGTATCCATACTAAGGATATGCCTGTTGAGAAAGTGTCTGAAGAGAACAAAGGTAAAATTTTAATGACAACTGTTGGTAAGGTAATCTTTAACCAGATTATGCCACCTTCATTCCCTTATATAAATGAACCGACTAAGGATAACTTAGAGCGTAAAACTCCAGATAAGTACTTTATTGCTGCGAGTGACTTAAGTGAGGCAGGCTTAATCGAGAAGATTACAGAAATGCCACTTGTTGATCCGTTCAACAAGAAATTCCTTGGACAAGTTATCGCAGAAGTATTTAATAAGTTCCACATTACTGAAACTTCAGTGATGCTCGACTTGATGAAAGACTTAGGCTTCAAGTACTCTGCTAAAGCAGGTATTACAGTTGGGGTATCTGATATTGTGGTACTTCCAGACAAACAAGTCATCATCGACGAAACTGAAGAAAAAGTTGAGAAAGTTCAAAAACAATTCTCACGTGGTCTTATCACTGAAGAAGAGCGTTACAATGCTGTCATTGAACTCTGGACTAAGGCGAAAGATGTTATCCAAGATAAGTTGATGTCATCACTTGACCGTCTAAACCCAATCTTCATGATGAGTGACTCAGGTGCCCGTGGTAACGCATCTAACTTTACTCAACTTGCTGGTATGCGTGGTCTAATGGCCAACCCATCTGGTGAGATCATTGAGTTACCTATCAAATCAAGTTTCCGTGAGGGACTTACAGTACTCGAGTACTTTATCTCTACACACGGTGCGCGTAAAGGTCTTGCCGATACAGCACTGAAAACTGCCGATTCTGGTTATCTGACGCGTCGTCTTGTAGATGTTGCACAAGATGTTATTGTTCGTGAAGAAGATTGTGGCACAGATAAAGGACTTCATGTATCTGCCTTGATGGAAGGTACTGAGTTAATCGAACCCTTACTTGACCGTCTAGAAGGACGTTACACGAAAGAAACAGTTAGACACCCAGAAACTGATGAAGTAATCATCGGCGTTAATGAATTAATTACCCAAGATATCGCTAAAGAAATTGTTAACAGTGGTATCGAACAAGTATATATCCGCTCAGCATTTACATGTAACACGCGTCATGGTGTATGTGAACGTTGTTACGGTAAGAACCTTGCTACAGGTGAAAAAGTTGAAGTTGGGGAAGCAGTTGGTACAATTGCTGCTCAATCAATCGGTGAGCCTGGTACACAGCTTACAATGCGTACATTCCACACAGGTGGGGTAGCAGGTAGCGATATCACACAAGGTCTTCCACGTATCCAAGAATTATTTGAAGCACGTAATCCTAAAGGACAAGCGCAGATTTCAGAAATTCACGGTACTGTAACGGACATTGAAATCGTTAAAGACCGTCAACAAGAAGTTAAAGTTAAAGGTGAACATGAAACACGTACGTACAATGTACCAGGTGCAGCACGTCTCCTCGTTGAAATTGGAGATAAAGTTGAACCAGGTGGCGTATTAAACGAAGGTTCAATCGAACCTAAATCACTTCTTCAAGTTGCCGGATTAAATACAACTCAAGAGTATCTGTTGAAAGAAGTACAAAAAGTATACCGCATGCAAGGGGTAGAAATTGGCGATAAACACGTTGAGGTTATGGTTCGTCAAATGCTACGTAAAGTACGTATCATAGATGCCGGAGACACTAACTTATTGCCAGGTGCTTTAGTGGAAATCCACCAATTCACAGATGCAAACAAGGAAATCTTTAAACAAAGAAAACGTCCTGCCACTGCTAAACCTGTATTACTTGGTATTACGAAAGCGTCTCTTGAAACTGAAAGTTTCTTATCAGCTGCCAGCTTCCAAGAAACGACTCGTGTACTTACAGATGCAGCAATTAAAGGTAAGCGCGATGATCTTCTCGGACTTAAAGAGAACGTTATTATCGGTAAGCTGATCCCTGCAGGTACAGGTATGACGAACTATAAAGATGTTGATATTTCAGTAGCTGATGAAGCTATCTCTGAAGAAGATGTCGTCTTAACTGAAGACTAATTCTACAGAGTTAGATGGTAAGAACTTATGGGTCAAGTTCTTATGAAAATGATTATATAGAGCGGAACCTCAACGTCGAGGTTCCGCTCTTGTTTTATTAAAGTCGGAAGTCGACTAGTTTTGTAAAGTACTCTATGTTATTATGTTTTATGTGTCTAAGAGCTTTAACTTTTTTCACTGTGAATACTTGACACATTTCTTTTGAAAATGGTATTATTGTTAAGGTTACTTTAAGAGGGGACTAATGTGCCTTTTTTAAAGGAGACAAAGTGTATTTTTGTAAGATTATTATCTTACAGATTTTTTATACTCAAAAAATGAACCACCTGGATGTGTGGATTAAGTTACGAGAGGAGGACATTCAAAGATGCCAACTATTAATCAGTTGATTAGAAAGTCACGTACTACTAAAACGCAAAAATCTGACTCACCTGCATTAAACAGAGGTTTCAACAGTCTTAAAAAGCGTGTAACAAATGAAGCTGCGCCACATAAACGCGGTGTTTGTACACGTGTAGGTACTATGACACCTAAGAAACCAAACTCTGCATTACGTAAATATGCTCGTGTAAGATTATCAAATAACGTCGAAGTTAACGCGTATATCCCTGGAATTGGTCACAACTTACAAGAACACAGTGTTGTACTTATCCGTGGAGGTCGTGTAAAAGACTTACCTGGTGTGCGCTACCACATCGTTCGTGGTGCTTTAGATACTTCAGGTGTTGAGGGACGTAAACAAAGTCGTTCACACTATGGTGCCAAAAAACCTAAAGAAGAGAAGAAATAATCTCGCTTTAGATGTGAATTTTAAATATAAATAATGATAAAATAAAAATGGAAGGAGGATAATTATGCCACGTAAAGGTCCTGTACCAAAGAGAGATGTTTTGCCGGATCCGATTCACAACTCTAAGCTTGTGACTAAACTCATCAACAAGATGATGGTTGACGGTAAACGAGGAACTTCACAAAAAATTCTTTATAATGCATTTGATATCGTACAAGAACGTTCTGGTAAAGATGCAATGGAGGTTTTTGACGAAGCAATTGAAAACATTATGCCACTTCTTGAAGTTAAAGCACGCCGTGTTGGTGGGTCTAACTACCAAGTACCGGTTGAAGTTCGTCCAGAACGCCGTACTACTCTAAGCTTACGTTGGCTTGTGAACTACGCACGTCTGCGTGGGGAAAAGACAATGGAAGAGAGACTAGCTAACGAAATTCTTGATGCTGCTAACAACACAGGTGGAGCAGTTAAAAAACGCGAAGAGAGTCATAAAATGGCTGAAGCTAACAGAGCATTTGCACACTACCGTTGGTAGTATGCTAAGTTCTTTAGTATATAAATCTAATCCATTCCTGGAAGGAGCAAAGAATACTCATGGCAAGACCATTCACTTTAGAGAAAACTCGTAATATCGGTATCATGGCACACATCGATGCAGGTAAAACTACGACGACTGAACGTATTCTTTATTACACAGGACGTATCCACAAATTAGGTGAAACGCACGAAGGTGCATCACAAATGGACTGGATGGAGCAGGAGCAAGAACGTGGTATTACTATCACATCTGCTGCAACTACAGCTCAGTGGGACGGCCACCGTGTAAACATTATCGATACTCCTGGACACGTAGACTTCACTGTTGAAGTTGAACGTTCACTTCGTGTACTCGATAGTGCGGTAACAGTACTTGATGCACAATCAGGTGTTGAGCCACAAACAGAAACAGTTTGGCGCCAAGCAACAACTTACGGCGTACCAAGACTAGTATTCGTCAACAAAATGGACAAGATCGGTGCAGACTTCCAGTATTCAGTAGGCACGATCAAAGACCGTTTACAAGCGAATGCACACCCAATCCAGTTACCAATCGGAGCTGAGGATGATTTCAGAGGGATTATTGACCTTGTTGAAATGAAAGCAATCCTTTACAGTAACGACTTAGGTACTGATATTGAAATTACAGAAATCCCTGCAGAATTCGCAGATGAAGCAGCAGAAGCTAGAGAATCTCTTATCGAAGGTTTAGCAGATGTCAACGAAGATGTCATGGAAAAATACCTAGGTGGAGAAGAACTAACTGTAGATGAGCTTAAAGCAGCAATTCGTAAAGCGACTTGTGATGTTGAGTTCTACCCTGCACTTTGTGGTACTGCATTCAAAAATAAAGGTGTTCAATTACTCTTAAATGCAGTAATCGACTACCTACCATCACCATTAGATGTTAAACCAATCGTTGGTCATAAAACTGACGATGAGGAAGAAGAGTACATTGCTCGTCCTGACGATTCAGAACCATTCGCAGCACTTGCATTTAAAGTTATGACGGATCCATTCGTTGGTAAATTAACATTCTTCCGTGTTTACTCTGGTACACTTGATGCTGGTTCTTATGTACAGAACACTACTAAAGATAAGCGTGAACGTGTTGGACGTATCCTACAGATGCACGCCAACTCACGTGAAGAGATCTCAACTGTATACTCAGGAGATATCGCAGCTGCAGTAGGTCTTAAAGACACTGGTACTGGTGATACGCTTACACAAGAGAAACTTGATATTGTACTTGAATCTATGGAATTCCCTGAGCCGGTTATTCACTTATCGGTTGAGCCGAAATCTAAGAGTGACCAAGACAAGTTAACAACTGCTCTTGTTAAGTTACAAGAAGAGGACCCGACTTTCACAGCACGTACTGATAAGGAAACTGGACAAGTTATTATCGGTGGTATGGGTGAGCTTCACTTAGACGTACTTGTTGACCGTATGAAACGTGAATTCAAAGTTGAATGTAACGTTGGTGCGCCAATGGTATCTTACCGTGAAACATTTACAGTACCTGCACAGGTACAAGGTAAATTCTCACGTCAGTCTGGTGGTCGTGGTCAATACGGTGATGTTCACATCGAATTCACTCCAAACGAACAAGGTGGCGGTTTCGAATTCGAAAACGCGATCGTTGGTGGGGTA
The DNA here is from genome assembly GCF_036665975.1 of Jeotgalicoccus huakuii. Taxonomy (NCBI): domain Bacteria; kingdom Bacillati; phylum Bacillota; class Bacilli; order Caryophanales; family Staphylococcaceae; genus Jeotgalicoccus; species Jeotgalicoccus huakuii. Next base: position 70,860 of record NZ_JAVIYN010000009.1, read on the forward strand.
GTTCCACGTGAATACATTCCATCAGTTGAAGCTGGACTTGTAGACTCAATGGAAAACGGTGTAATTGCTGGTTATCCATTAGTAGACGTTAAAGCTAAACTTTACGATGGTTCTTACCACGATGTCGACTCTTCTGAGATGGCCTTTAAAGTAGCTGCATCATTAGCGCTTAAAGAAGCAGCTAAAGTATGTAAACCAGTTCTTTTAGAGCCAATGATGAAAGTTGAAATCGTAATGCCTGAGGAGTACCTTGGTGACATCATGGGTGACGTAACAAGTCGTCGTGGCCGTGTTGAAGGTATGAACGCACGTGGTAACGCACAAGTCGTTAACGCATTCGTTCCACTTTCAGAAATGTTCGGTTACGCAACTTCACTACGTTCTAACACTCAAGGTCGTGGTACGTACACAATGGTATTTGACCACTATGAAGAAGTGCCTAAGTCAGTATCAGAAGAAATCATCAAGAAAAACACAGGTGCTTAATTCATATACTTGATTTTTTTAAGCAAATGCTTTATAAGTGTTGTAAGAAAGACTCCAAAGGTGGGGTAACCCACCTTGGGTTTTAAATAAAAAATAATGTTATATATAAGGAGAGGTATTTTACAATGGCTAAAGAAAAATTTGACCGTTCGAAAACACATGCCAACATTGGTACAATTGGTCACGTTGACCACGGTAAAACAACTTTAACAGCAGCTATCGCAACTGTACTTTCTAAGCACGGTGACGGTGTAGCTCAAAGTTACGACATGATCGATAACGCACCAGAAGAAAAAGAACGTGGTATCACTATCAACACGTCTCACATCGAGTACGAAACTGAAAAACGCCACTATGCACACGTTGACTGCCCAGGTCACGCTGACTATGTTAAAAACATGATCACTGGTGCTGCACAAATGGACGGCGGTATTTTAGTAGTATCTGCTGCAGATGGCCCAATGCCTCAAACTCGTGAGCACATCTTACTTTCACGTAACGTAGGTGTTCCAGCATTAGTAGTATTCTTAAACAAAGTTGACATGGTTGACGATGAAGAATTACTAGAATTAGTTGAAATGGAAGTTCGTGAATTACTTTCTGAGTATGACTTCCCTGGAGATGACATTCCTGTAATTGCTGGTTCAGCACTTAAAGCTCTTGAAGGCGATGCTGACTATGAGCAAAAAATTCTTGACCTTATGCAAGCAGTTGATGACTACATTCCAACTCCAGAACGTGACTCTGACAAACCATTCATGATGCCTGTTGAGGACGTATTCTCAATCACAGGTCGTGGTACAGTTGCAACTGGTCGTGTTGAGCGTGGACAAATCAAAGTCGGTGAAGAAGTTGAAATCATTGGTATCACTGATGATTCTAAGAAAACAACTGTTACAGGTGTTGAAATGTTCCGTAAGCTTCTTGACTATGCTGAAGCTGGTGACAACATTGGTGCCCTTCTACGTGGTGTATCACGTGAAGACATCCAACGTGGTCAAGTATTAGCAGCTCCTGGTTCAATCACACCACACACAAACTTCAAAGCTGAAGTTTACGTTCTTTCAAAAGACGAAGGTGGACGTCACACTCCATTCTTCACTAACTACCGACCTCAGTTCTACTTCCGTACAACTGACGTAACTGGTGTAGTTAATCTTCCAGAAGGAACAGAAATGGTTATGCCTGGAGACAACGTTGAAATGACAGTAGAACTTATTTCACCAATCGCAATTGAAGACGGTACTCGTTTCTCAATCCGTGAAGGTGGACGTACTGTAGGATCAGGCGTTGTAACTGAAATCATTAAATAATAATATTTCTATATAAGAAAGCTGAGATCATTTGATCTCAGCTTTTTTGTGTTTATTTCTTATCAAAGTTAAGTACAGCTTTTAACATGGTTTCTACACCTGTCTTCATTCCATCTTCATCGATGTCAAAGCGAGGATGGTGGTGAGGTGTATCAGCTTTCTTATCACTATTTCTCACGCCAGTATAGAAGTAACATCCTGGTCGATTTTCTGCAAAATACGAAAAATCTTCTCCACCCATGGCTGGCCCAACTTCTTCTACATCTTTAACATAATAGGGATCTTCTTTAATATTATCTATAACATAGTCTAGTAACTCATGGTCATTCTTCAATGAAGGATAACCGTACATAATTTCAATATCAGCATGGACATTGAAACTCGCACTAATTCCCATACATAGCTGTTCAAGTCTTTCTGCTACGGTTTGGCGTACTTCTTCAGTAAAGGTTCTAAAGGTTCCTTTGATTTCAGCTTTACCAGGGATGACATTAAAGACAGAACCTGCATTATAGGCACCTATAGAAACTACAGCTGAATCCAGTGGACTGACTGATCTAGAGACAATAGTCTGAATCTGTTGAATAAGGGAGGCTGATGCAATGATTGGATCTTTTGTAACTTGTGGTGTTGCACCGTGACCACCTAATCCATTGACGACAATTTTAAAGGAGTCTGCATTTGCGTACATTGTGTCGTAGTTATATTTAATTGTACCGACAGGGAACTTTGTAGAAACATGTGTGCCAATGACGTAGTCCACACCTTCTAAGGCACCGTCCTCAATCATTGCTTTTGCGCCACCAGGTAATAGTTCTTCTGCATGCTGATGTAAGAAGACGACATTCACTGGCAACTCATCTTTATGCGCTGATAACACTTTTGCCATTGTAATCAGCATCGCTGTGTGTGCATCATGCCCACATGCATGCATGACACCAGGCGTTTTAGAACGATAGGGTACATCTTTTTCATCCTGGATTGGTAGGGCATCAAAATCTGCACGAATTGCAATTGTTTCGTAAGAATCATTTACTTGAAGACGTGCGACAATGCCATTACCCCCAACATTCTCTCTAATATCTAAGTCAAGATCTTTAATCTGTTCGTAAATCCATGCTTTAGTATTTTCTTCTTGGAAGGATACTTCTGGATATTGGTGCATATATCTACGAAGTTCTACCATTGACTCGAAATTATCATCTATGACTTTTTTTATGTCCATTATTGTGACTCCTTTTCAAAATAGGTAAATACAGATTCAAGCATGACACTGACTGCATTCATCATCCCTTTTTCATCGATATCGAAGTGGGCATGATGGTGAGGGAAGTCTGCCTTAAAACTAGAGTTCTTAACACCGGTATAGAAAAATGTACCTGGAACTTTTTGTAGGTAGTAAGAAAAGTCTTCACCACCAAGGTCTGGTTCTAGACGAATTGTTTCAGATACAGTGCTGATTTTATTTGCACTCTTAACGACTATGTCAGTCATTTCATCATCGTTAACGACTGGCGGATAGCCTCTCATATAATCTAAATCATATGAAACACCCGTAGTTCTTACGAGTCCTTCTAAAGTGTTATTCAATTCAGTAATCATTAAGTCTTGCATGTCATGGTTGAAGGTACGAATCGTCCCACCTATTGTTACTTCATCAGGTATGACATTGTGTTGACTGCCTGCATTAAACATTGTAATCGATAAAACAACGGAATCCATTGCATTGGATTTTCTGGTGACTGCATATTGAAGTTGGTTGCAGAGTGAGATACCAGCAGCCACTGGATCAATTGCATGATGTGGACGGGACGCATGCCCGCCCAGACCTTTGAGTTTAATGGTAAAGTCATCGGGCATGCCTGTTGCTGTACCATATTTGTAGCCGACCTTACCAACATCAAGAGACGTAGTAACATGTGTTCCGAATATTGCATCCACGTTTTCAAGACAGCCATCAGCAATCATTTGAATGGCACCACCAGGATCTACTTCTTCTGCATGCTGGTGAATGAAGACAATATTGCCTTTTAATTGATCTTTCATACCGCTTAAAATGCTTGCAGCAGTTAAGACAATGGCAGTATGTGCATCGTGCCCACAGGCGTGCATAACACCTGGTACAGTGGACTTGTAAGGTGTGTCCTTTAAGTCTTGGATGGGTAGGGCATCAAAGTCTGCACGAAGTGCGACTGTAGGTAGCGATTCATCAACAATCAACTTACCAACAACCCCACGGCCACCGACACCTTCCTGAACTTCTATACCAAGTCCTCTTAGATACTCTGCGATGTAGGCAGGAGTATGGACTTCTTGAAAGGACAGTTCGGGGTACATATGCAGATGACGACGGATTTTAACGGTTTCATTGAAATGCGATTTAACTTGAGATTCAATTTGTTTTAGTTCCATTCAATCACCGACTCTAATTCAAGAATTTTCATGAACATCATCAGCGCACTTTCTAAACCATCCTCATCTAAATCGAACATATCTGTGTGGTGGGCATGTCGAGAGTTTTTGTCAATGTTGCCCGTACCTGTATAGAAGAAGGCCCCTGGTTTTTCTAAAATATAATAAGAGAAATCTTCACCAATCATTAATGGATCTGCTTCTTTATATGGTAAATCGAGAGCTTGTGCGGCAGCTTCGATGACTTTAGCTTCTTCCTCATGATTAATGACTGCTGGATAACCGAATACGTAGTCCATGTCATAGGTTGCGCCGCGTTTTTTTGTCGTATGCTCGACTTCAGCTTTAAAAATCTCATATATTTTTTCTTTTACCTCTTGCTTAAACGTTCTGACCGTTCCGATGACACGCACCGTATCAGGAATGACATTAAAAGCATCCCCACCCTGGACACTACCTACTGTCACGACTGCATTGTCGATAGCAGAGATTTGTCTAGATACAGCTGTTTGAAGATTAGTGATGAGTTCAGCGGCAACGACAATTGGATCCACAGTCGTATCTGGATAAGCTGCGTGACCACCAGAACCTTTAATTGTGATGTAGAATCCATCTGGACTAGCAATTAGGGCTCCTGGACGCGTCTGAATTTCATTGGTATCAAATTGACTCCAGTAGTGTTGGCCGTATACCTTATCTACGCCTTCTAAGGCACCATCATTGGTCATAGCCATGGCACCACCAGGTTGTTCTTCCTCGCCGTATTGGAAGATAAAGGACACAGTCCCCTTTAAATTTGCCTTATTTTGGACGACTGTATCGACCAAGGCGAGTAAGGTAGATGTGTGGCCATCGTGACCACAGGCATGCATAACACCTGGATTTTGAGATTTATATGGGACATCTTTTTGATCTTCGATTGGCAATGCATCAAAATCTGCACGTACCGCAATGTGAGGATGACCTTCACCAATGGAGGCAACGATACCTCTGCCTTCATTTTGTTCATTGGCGCCCACATTCTCGCGGATTTTAAGTTCAGGGTACTGCTGTAGATGATTGAGTATAAACTGATAAGTTTCTTTCTCTTTAAATGAAACCTCAGGATGCATATGCATATGTCTGCGATTCTTAATCATCTCAGGGAGTTTCTGGGACGCTATTTCTTTAATGCTCATGGGTCAACCTCCGTATTGTTTTTTTCTATTCATCTTATCAAAACTTTGGATACTTTTAAACTAAGATAGCTTAAAATATTAGAAAATTAGCATTATATAAACAATAGGCTTTCATTAAAGGTAAACGCTTAAATATGCTAAAATAAAAGGCAAGGAGGGGACGTATATGTCAAAAAAATTAGAACAGTATTTACAGGATAATCTGAACTATTTGAAAGAAAATGGACTATATAACGTAATCGATACAGTAGAGGGGCCAAATGGTCCAGAAATTAATGTCGGTGGACAAACACTGGTTAACTTATCTTCTAATAACTACTTAGGTTTAGCGACAGAAGAGAAATTGAAAGAAGCAGCAATATCTGCAGTTCAGTCTCACGGTGTTGGTGCAGGTGCGGTACGTACAATTAACGGTACCTTGGATTTACACGTAGAACTAGAGAATACATTAGCAGAATTTAAAGGTACAGAAGCGGCTGTAGCCTTCCAATCTGGTTTTAACTGTAATATGGCAGCAATTCAAGCGGTAATGAATAAAGAGGATGCAATTCTATCAGATGAGCTTAACCACGCGTCTATCATTGATGGGTGTCGTTTATCACGCGCGAAAATCATTCGTGTTAACCACTCCGATATGGATGACTTAAGAAGAAAAGCTAAAGAAGCAGTAGAATCAGGTCTATACAAAAAAGTGATGTACATTACTGATGGTGTCTTTTCTATGGATGGCGACGTTGCAAAATTACCTGAAATCGTAGAGATTGCTAAAGAATTTGACCTTATTACTTATGTGGATGATGCACATGGCTCTGGTGTAATGGGCAAAGGTGCAGGCACAGTAAAACACTTTGGTCTAGAAAAAGAAATTGATTTACAGATGGGCACATTATCTAAAGCAATTGGTGTTGTTGGTGGTTATGTTGCAGGCTCACAAGACTTAATTGACTACTTAAAAGTTGCCGCACGCCCATTCTTATTCTCAACTTCTTTAACCCCAGGAGATACTAAAGCAATCACTGAGGCTGTTAAAATGCTAATGGCTTCAACTGAACTACATGACAAACTTTGGGAAAATGGGGACTACTTAAAAGCAGGACTTAAAGATCTTGGCTTTGATATCGGAGAATCAGAAACACCAATCACACCATGTATAATTGGTGACGAGAAGAAAGCTCAAGAATTCTCTAAACGTCTAAAAGAAGAAGGCGTCTATGCTAAATCAATCGTCTTCCCAACAGTGCCCAAAGGCACAGGACGCGTGAGAAATATGCCTACTGCAGCACATACTAAAGAAATGCTAGACAGAGCTTTAGAAATATACGCTAAGGTCGGTAAAGAACTCGGAATTATTTACTAAAAATCTTCAATATTTAAGGGGAAAAGGCAATGGAACGTATTATACTAACTGGTGCACTAGGACAAATTGGAACGGAATTAACCGTTAAGTTAAGAGAAATTTACGGTGAGGACAATGTCTTAGCAACAGATATTAAAGAACCTGTGGATTCACCGCTTGAAGGTAAACCATTTGAAACTTTGGATGTTACAAACTATGAAGAGATGGAAAGAATTGCACGTGAGTTTAAAGCGGACACAATAATGCATCTTGCTGCATTATTAAGTGCGACATGTGAGAAAAATCCACATCTAGCTTGGGAAATTAACATGGGCGGCTTAGTGAATGCACTTGAAGTTGCACGTAATTTAAACCTACAATTCTTTACACCAAGTTCTATTGGTTCATTTGGACCTTCAACACCAAAAGATCAAACACCACAAACAACAATCCAACGTCCAGTGACGATGTATGGTGTAAACAAGGTATCTGGAGAGCTTCTATGTGACTATTACTATGAAAAATTTGGTGTAGATACTAGAGGTGTACGCTTCCCTGGTCTAATCTCACATGTGAGAGAGCCAGGTGGTGGGACAACAGATTATGCTGTTGAAATTTATTTTGAAGCAGTAAAAAATGGTAAGTATACATCGTTTATCGACAAAGGTACATTTATGGATATGATGTACATGGATGATGCGATTCAAGCAATTATTGACCTTATGGAAGCAGATGCTGATAAGCTTGAAGATAGAAATGCTTTCAATGTCTCAAAACTGAGCTTTGATCCAGAAATACTTGCTGAGTCTATTCGTCGCCACTACCCAGACTTTGAATTAAGCTATGATGTCGATCCAGTGAGACAAGGTATTGCAGAAAGCTGGCCAAATAGTATCGATTCATCTGAAGCGAAGCGTCAGTGGGGCTTTGATGCTAAATTCGATATTGATAAAATGACGGACACTATGATTGAAGCAATTAAGAAAAAAATATAGGTAGTATCCTAGAGAAGGTCCTACCTAGTCATGGAGGATGACGATGAGTCGAGTAATATTATATGACAAGGACGGGACCTTGCTCAATTTTCAGAAGTTGTGGACACCATATGCTAAGAAATGTATAGATGTATTCGCTAAGGACTTTGATGCAGAAGATATAAAAGAAGAAGTCGCTGAAGATTTAGGATATGTTAATGGTGAAATCCAGGCGAATTCTACTATTGCTCAAGGTACAGGTAGAGATATTCACAAAGTATTTGAGTCTTACCGTAATGGTGGGGCGAAATGGGCAAAAGACTTCTATGAATCAAATCTCGATATGCTTCGAGACGAGATGGTATTGATTGACGGTGCACTAGATGCTCTAAAAAAAGGTCAAAAACTTGGCTTTAAAAATGTCATTGTCACAAGCGATAGTAGAGATTCCACACTTCGATTTATAGAGAAGTTTAATCTCGAACCATACATCTTCGATATTATTTGTGGAGATGATAATGATTTCCACAAGCCTGATCTTAGGTTCATTAAACCCTTCCTGGATAAGCACCAGTATAAAGTAAAAGAGCTTGTGATGATTGGTGACAATCATGCGGATACAATGCTTGGTTATGAAGAAGACTTATATACGATTGGTGTCTTAAGTGGGACGAGCTCAGAAAGCCATTTAGATGGTGCCAATATGATTATTGATAGTGTGAAGGACTTATTTAATCAAGAAGGAGATTTTATTCTCGATGCATGAGATTTACATGGCTGAAGCAATAAAAGAAGCGCATAAGGCAGAAGCCTTGGGAGAGGTGCCAATTGGGGCTGTCGTCGTTAAGAATGATGAGATAATTGCGAGAGCGCATAACCTAAGAGAAACGAGTCAAAACCCAGTGACACATGCTGAGTTGTTAGTGATCCAAGAAACGGCTAAAGTTCTTGGGTCATTTCGATTAGAAGAATGTACACTGTACGTTACTCTAGAGCCCTGTGTAATGTGCTCCGGCGCCATTATTATGTCTAGAGTACCTCAGGTTGTCTACGGGGCGCCGGACCCTAAAGGCGGTACTGTAGATAGTTTAATGCATTTATTGGATGAACCTAGGTTCAATCATCGTGCAAACGTCATCAGCGGAATAATGGCTGAGGACTGTGCAGTATTACTTAGAAATTTTTTTAAAAATTTAAGAGCAAAGAAGAAACAACAAAAGATTGATGAAACATCCTCGACAGATTTATGAACAGTCGAGGGTGTTTTTTTATGAAAGTGGCAGAAATATTACGATTCAGTCAACATTCTTTGAGAATTCGACAAAATAGGTTTATGGGCGAAACAAAGAGATAATATAATGCGTGTGAGTCTCCTATATTTATTTGTAAATCACATATGGAGTGTGAACAATGAAGAGAAAGAAAAGAATGTACAAAATAAGTTCTATATTGAGCATGGTTATGTTAGCTCTAATCCTATCTGGATGTAGTAATTTAGAGGTATTTGATCCTGCTGGTCCAGTTGCTGAGAGTCAGCGAGATTTAATCTATTACTCTTTATACTTTATGGCTGGTATTATTGTTGTTGTTTTTACTATTTTTACTGTTTTTGTTATCAAGTATAGAGCCAATCGTAAAGGCAGAAAACCATCAGATTATAAACCAGAAATGCATGGCAATATGAAACTAGAGATCGTGTGGTTTACAATACCGATCCTTATTGTCACTGCCTTATCCATACCGACTATTAATTTGCTCTTTCAACTTGAGGAACCACCTGAATCTTCAAGTGATCAAGAGCCACTCGTTGTATATGCAACATCTGCGGACTGGAAGTGGATATTTAGTTACCCTGAAGAAGGGGTGGAGACTGTTAACTATTTAAATATCCCAACAGACCGAGCAGTAGAATTTAGATTATCTTCTGCAGATTCAATGGCATCCCTATGGATACCTCGTTTAGGTGGGCAAAAGTATACGATGGCAGGTATGGAAAACGTGCTTTATCTGCAAGCTGATGAAGAAGGGACCTTCCTAGGTAGAAATTCAAATTTTACAGGTGAAGGCTTTGCTGCACAAACGTTCGAAGTGAATGCAGTCAAACATGATGAATTTGACAGCTGGGTCACAGACGTACAGCAAAATGAACCTGAATTAACTCAAGAGAAGTACGATGAGATATTAGCACCGAGTATAGTTGACAAAGAAACATTTTCATCTACGCATCTGGATTGGGTCGATCATGGAAAGAATGAATTCAGAGATTATTCCGTCGAAAAACATGAAGAAAAGTATGAAGAAGGCTTAGATTTATACAATCAACCAGAATTTAAACCAAATGAAATTTCAGAATGATGAAGGAAGGTCAAGTATATGCAATTGGATGAATTTTTTGTAACCGGAGAGCCCTTAGTTTATATAGGGATGGTTTTGATTGTATTAGTTTCAGCTACGATCATTTTTGTTTTGACCTACTTTAAAAAATGGAAATGGCTATGGAATGAATGGTTAGTTACAGTCGACCACAAAAAGATTGGTATTATGTACATTCTCATCGCCTTAGCGATGTTCTTTAGAGCGGGTGTTGACGCGTTAATGATGCGTATTCAGCTCGCATTCCCAAATATGAACTTTTTAAATTCACAACATTATAATGAAGTGTTTACGACGCACGGAACAATCATGATATTTTTTGTTGCAATGCCGTTTTTAATTGGTTTAATGAACTATATCGTACCATTACAAATCGGTGCACGTGACTTTGCATTTCCTTATGTAAATGCTGTGAGTTTATGGTCTACCTTCTTTGGTGCTTTACTATTTAACTTATCATTTGTTATTGGTGGTTCACCAGATGCGGGATGGACCAATTACGCACCACTAGCAGGTGCAGAATTAAGTCCGGGTCCAGGAATTAACTTTTACCTATTAGGATTACAATTATCAGGTATTGGTACTTTAGCAACTGGAATCAATTTAATGGTGACGATATTGAGAATGCGTGCACCAGGAATGAAAATGTTTCAGATGCCTATATTCACTTGGTCCACATTAATTACATCATTTATTATCATTTTTGCCTTCCCAATATTGACAGTTGCACTGGCATTGATGACAATCGATCGTATTTTTGGTTCTCACTTCTTTGCATTGACAGGTGAAGGTATGCCGATGATGTGGGCGAACCTGTTTTGGATGTGGGGACACCCTGAAGTTTATATCGTAATTTTACCAGCCTTTGGTATTTTCTCTGAAATAATTGCGACCTTTGCTCAAAAGCAATTATTTGGGTACAAAACAATGGTATGGGCAATTATTGGTATAGCAGGTCTGAGCTTTGTTGTGTGGGTGCACCACTTCTTTACAATGGGTGCTGGCGCCTTTGTTAACTCGATCTTTTCTATTACAACAATGGCAATTGCCATACCGACAGGTGTGAAAATCTTTAACTGGTTGGCGACAATCTATAAATCTAAGATTTTATTTACGACACCTATGCTTTGGTCATTAGCCTTTGTACCAAGTTTTACAATTGGTGGTGTCACAGGAGTTATGTTAGGAATGGCAGCTGCTGATTATCAGTTCCATAACACGTATTTCCTAGTATCTCACTTCCACTATGTACTTATTCCAGGTACTGTATTTGCAAGTTTTGCAGGTTTAATATTCTGGTTCCCTAAGATGTTTGGATACCAATTAAATGAAAGAATAAATAAATGGGCATTCTGGTTATTCTTAATCGGCTTCCACGTCACCTTCTTCCCACAATATTTCCTAGGGCTAGATGGAATGGCAAGAAGACTATTTACAGCAGGTCCAGAATGGTTCACCCTTAATTTCATCTCAACAATTGGGGCCTTTGTTATGGGTGCTGGCTTCGCGATATTTGTTTACGGTATCGTCTACAGCTACTTCAAGAGTACCCGACAGTTAGACGGAGATGTATGGGGTGTAGGACGAACACTTGAGTGGGCAACACCGACTCCAGTACCAAAATATAATTTTGCCACTCTACCAGAGGTCGATTCTACTGATGCCTTAATTGAAATGAAGAAGAAAGGTGAAACGACTTTCGATAAGCGCAAATTATCAAGAATACACATGCCTAATGATACTGGACAGCCTTTTATTATGACGGCAATAATGTTCTTTGCAAGTTTCTTCCTTGTCTTTGAATGGATTACTCTAGCGGTCATTGGGCTCATCGCTACAATCGTAATGATGATAATGAGATCATTTGATTATAGAGATGGCTATCACTTTGAAGTTGATGAAATAGAAAGTATAGAAAGCGAGTTAAGGGGGGCTGAAAATGAGTGAAGATATTCGAACTGATGTCTCAATGGAATATAGTACTGAAGAAGGACAGAATAAAATAATTGGATTCTGGCTATTCTTAGCAGCTGAGATGTCATTGTTTGGAACCTTGTTTGCAACTCATGCTGTCTTAATGGGACGTACAGCTGATGCCCCGACTACAGCGGAGATGTTTCAACCAAACATCGTCCTCATTATGACCTTTTTACTACTGACAAGTAGTTTTACATGTGGCTTGGCAGTTCACTTTATGAGAGAGCAGTCATTAAAAGGGCTTATTAGTATGTTAGCAGTAACTTTACTACTAGGCTTATCATTCCTAGGCTTAGAAATATATGAATTCATTCACTATGTACATGAAGGTGTGACACTACAATCTAGTGCTTATTGGTCAGCCTTCTTCACCTTAACAGGTACGCATGGTTTGCACGTGCTCCTTGGGATTGGTTGGATGGTAGCATTAATTCTTCAACTCAGAAAACGTGGCTTGACGCCTGTTACAACTAGGAAGGCCTTTGTTCTAAGTCTATATTGGCACTTCTTAGATGTGGTTTGGATCTTCATCTTTTCTACAGTCTATATGCTAGGGATGGTGTTGTAGATGAGTGAGAATAACAAAAAGAAATATCCTATAAATCATATAATCGGTTTTGTGTTATCAGTATTACTGACTATATTAGCTGCCTGGACTGCACTTTCATCAGATATGCCAGTGATGTGGATTGTTATTTCAGTTCTAGCACTTGCTGTCATTCAAGCCTTTATACAGTTATTTATGTTCATGCATATTACAGAGCGCGGAACCACTCATGCACCGTGGCATATGATCTTCCACGCCTTCATATTGGCGGCAATTATTGTTGCAGGTTCTATCTTTACGATGTCCTTTGGATTTAGCCATGATCACGGAGACGATGGACACGAACAATATGAACAACATGATATGCAATCCGAAGAAGCAGATGATTCACATTAAATACAAAACGAATCCGCACTGACCTGAAATAGGTGAAGTGCGGATTCGTTTTTATATTATTTTTGATATTTCAGTCTTGAGAATGCATCGTGCTGATGAATACTTTCTTCGTTACGACATTCCAATACAAAGCCTTTGACCCATGGTAATTCAACTAGGTCATAGGCTACAAGACGAATGAGGTCTTCAACAAAGCGTGGGTTTTCATAAGCACGTTCTGTAACCATTTTTTCATCAGTGCGTTTTAACACTGGGTAAAGTTGACTAGAAGCATTAATCTCTAATATTTCAAATAAGTCTTCTTTATAAGTTTTAGGTAATTCAACACTGTCATCGATGTCGATGAGTACCTTAACATTACCTCGTTGGTTATGCGCACCATATTCACTAATTTCTTTTGAACATGGGCATAGTGTTGTAACTTGTGCAGTCATTCCAAATTGTTTACGTGTGAATTTTTCTCCATCATGAGAAGCTGAATATTTCACATCTGCATGAGCGATACCGTTGATGTTTGTACCTGGTGATGGTTTGTTGAAGAACCAAGTACCCTCAACTGTCACTCCGGCATCATTCTGATTCATGCGTTCTCTTAAGTGCAATAATAGAGACTCTATTGTATCGAAATTTAATGGGACGCCATTTTCATTTACAGTTTCAAGAGACTCAATTAAACGGCTCATATTGATACCTTTTTCATCTTTGTTTAAGCTTGTAGACAGTTCGAAATTACCAACGGATTGGAAATCTCCAATTACAACAGGGTAGGTTAAGTTATTGATTCCCACTGAATCGACTTCGAATAAGAAGTCTTTACGCGAGTTTTGTAAGTCTGCCATATCTTCTTTTTTCTTCGGTTTCGAACCAACGATAGGGTCTACTGAGCCGAAATGTTTAAAACGACCTTCTCGTGTCGTTAGATCATATTCTTCCATAGTGATACTCCTTAATCTATTTCATAACTGTAAAAGTTTTCGTATTTCATCCATCGATTACGTGCGTCGTCACCTTGTTGAGTATCAGCTGCTAAGTCTTCTAACAGCTTACCTGTTTGAGAACGATGAGCGGCCATGACATCCATCTTACGGTCGGTGTAACCATCGATATCATTCACGATATCAGGTTCACCAAGATCATCAAAAGTACGATTATCAAAAGCAACCATCTGTAATTTAGGACGATTTTCTATAGGCATATCTTTAACTGCTTCAATCACTGCATCAGCAGTCGCTTCATGGTCAGGGTGCACAGAATAACCAGGGTAAAAGCTAATGATACGTGTCGTAGATAATTCTTCTACTAAGTTAGTAATAACCCCTTTTAGAATCCCTTTTTCTTCGAATTCTAGGGTTTTGTCTCTAAAGCCTAATAGACGTAAATCTTTAAGCCCCATGACTCTGGCAGATTCTTCAACTTCAGCTTTTCTGATGGCACGAAGCGATTCTCTTGTAGCGAAAGGTGGATATCCTAGCATGCGGCCCATATCACCAAATGTAAGGCATGCATAAGTGACGGGAACGCCCGCATCTATATATTTCATAATTGTCCCACTCACACCAAATGCTTCATCATCAGGATGAGGGAAGACAACGAGTACATGATTTTCATTTGAAAAATCCATGGAACAGCCTCCTACTTAGTAAATGGTTTGGTTGAGATTTCTAGTGCTGCAGAAAGTTTACCTTCACCGTTAAAGCCATGCATAATAAACTCCTCGTCCTCGTTCACAATGTAATGTGTAAGGCCGAGTACGTAAATCCAACCACCGTTAGTCAATTTTAAACCGACACGGTGCTCTTTAGAGCGATTTCCGCCTCGGATTGTACCTTGAATATATTCGACTTGAATATTGCGTAGGAAAGTTCCGGCATTAAAAACGCTGTCGTCTAGGTGGCTTGCGTACATACCGCTGGTAATTTCAACGTGTAAATAAACCGGTGTATTTTGAAAACTTGTTAAAATCTCCTGAACTTTTTTCTTTTCAATTTTCTTCATTTCCATGAATAGCAAACTCCTAAATAGTTAGTCATTGAATAGAAAAGAGATAGCAAGCTATCTCTTAACTTAGTTCAATACCTTATCGAGCACTTCGATTTTCTCTACTGAATTGTATGCACCATGTCTCACAACACCAACATGATCATTCATTTTCCAACCATTTTTAATGGCACTTGTAACGAATGATTTAGCGTCTTGAACTGATTCTAACGGTGATTTTCCATTTGCTAAGTTTGCTGCGATTGCAGCTGCAAAAGTACAACCTGCACCATGGTTATATGAAGAATCAAATTTTGGTGACTCTAGTAAGTGCATTTCTTTACCATCATAGAAGACATCTATTGCATTATCTCCTTCGATACCAGTACCGCCTTTAACGACAACATTATTGGCACCTTTTTCATGAATTAATCTAGCTGCATCCTTGATTTCCTCAAGCGTACGAGGTGTTTTAATACCCGCTAAATGACCAGCTTCTACAAGGTTAGGTGTAACGACTGTAGCATTAGGAATTAGATTTTCGATCATTGATTCAACTAATCCTGGGTTTAGAACCTCGTCGTCTCCTTTACAAACCATTACAGGATCGACTACGAAATGTTTAGCGTTTGAATTTAGGAAGGCATCTTTTGAAAGTTCGACAACTTCTTCAGAAGGAAGCATACCTGTTTTTATAACGTCTGGATTGAGCGATAGAGCTGTTTCCAGTTGGTTTTTAACATCAATTACAGGAATAGGGCTCACACGGTGAGACCATGTTGCTGGGTCCATTGAAACTACTGTTGTTAAGACACTGTAACCGTAAGTTTCATGTTCCTGGAATGTTTTTAAATCTGCTGCAATTCCTGCACCGCCACTTACATCGGTACCAGCAATTGTTAACGTTTTTGCTAAAGCCATATATTTTCCCCCTAGTAACTACATATAGATATTGTCATTCTACTATAATTTACCCTGTAATTCTAGAGCATTGCTTACTTCGGTGATATAATGAAACTTTAATGGAAGGTGAGTAAGAAATGACAAAATTACATTGGGACAGTGTATTTAAAAAGATAAATGAAAATCATGATTTTTCCACTTTAAAAGAAACTTTAAGTTCACGTTATCAATCAGGAAATGTCTTTCCACCAAGAGAAGAAATTTATACAGCATTTGATTTAACACCTTTTGAAAATGTGAAAGTGGTTATTCTCGGTCAAGATCCTTATCACGGGGAAGGTCAAGCCCATGGTTTAGCCTTTTCAGTAAACGATGGTATTAAGTTGCCTCCGTCCTTAAGAAATATTTACAAGGAATTAGAAGATGATTTAGGCATCAAACGTCACTCTGGTAGTTTAAAAGACTGGGCTAGAGAAGGGGTACTTTTATTAAATACAGTACTCACCGTTGATGAAAGTCAGGCAAACTCACATAGAGGTTTAGGTTGGGAAGTATTCACCGATAGCGTCATTGAAGCGGTGTCTGATTATCTAGAGGGCGTGGTTTTTATCTTGTGGGGTAAACCTGCACAGAGTAAGATTAAACTTATCGATACGACTAAACATCACATCATTCAGTCAGTACATCCGAGTCCATTGTCAGCCTATAGAGGATTCTTTGGATCGAAACCATTTAGTCAAACCAATGACTATCTAGTGAGTCAGGGATTGAAGGCAATCGATTGGAGCGAGAAATAATGAATGAAAGAATAATTGTGCAGCTTGAAAATGAACTTGCCTTACTTAAAAATAGTGAGGATATTGAAAAGCATGTGTATGCGATGAAGCGGTTGTTGGATCTTTTGGATGACGAAGCGGTTAAAGAAACAACTGAAGAACGAACAGAATCCAATCCAGTTGTCAGTAGAAAAATTATCAATCAGCAAGCTGAAGACAAAGCAGGCGGACACGGTGGAGATATCTTCGATTTTTAGACTAGGAAGTGTAAATTATGTTAGCGTTTATTATTATAGGTGTACTTGTGTTTAGTTTAACTTTTCTAGGAAAGAGTTATAAAATCAAGTTACAAGAGAAGTATCAGAAACCTTGGTCAAAAGTGTTGAATTATATAAGGTGGATTGCCCTTGCCACAGCATTTGCAGGTGTGATGTATACACCAGGTGCTCAGATGCTACTCATCAGTGGTTGGCTCTTGGTATTTAGTTTATTGATATATGTGACATCATTGTTTATGATTTACTATAAAAATAAAAAGGCGATTTAAACGAAAGGAAGTTCTTGATGAAATTATTCGTTATACTCGGTGCAATTAATGCATTAATTGCAGTTGCATGCGGTGCCTTCGGTGCACATGCTTTAGAAGCAAAGCTCGACCAGCACTATTTGGACATCTGGGAAACTGCTGTTAAGTATCAGTTTTACCATGCATTAGGACTAATTGCGATCGGCATCTTAATCCAAGTAACAGGTGCACAGTTCTTAACTGCTGCAGGTTGGTTCATGTTAGCAGGAATTATCTTCTTTACAGGTTCACTTATGGTTCTCGCCCTATCAGGTGTATCTATTCTCGGAGCAGTCACACCAATCGGTGGCGTAATGTTCTTAATCAGCTGGATCCTTGTAATTATTGGTATCGCAAAACTATAAAAAGTAATATATGCGCATCAAAAATCTTTATATAAGGTTTTTGATGCTTTTTTTGTTGTATTGGGATTGTAGGAAGATGAAGAGCGGCACTAGGTCCGATTCGAAATAAAAACGAATCTGAGCGCAGGCACTAGGTCCGCTTCGAAACCAAAACGAATCTGAGCGTTGGCACTAGGTCCGCTTCGAAACCAAAACGAGGCTGAGCGTTGGCACTAGGTCCGCTTTGAAACCAAAACGAAGCTGAGCAATAGTACAAGGTCCGCTTCGAAACCAAAACGAGGCTGAGCGTTGGCACTAGGTCCGCTTCGAAATAAAAACGAAGCTAAACAATGACACTGGGTCCGCTTCGAAATAAAAACGAAGCTAAGCAATGACAGGAGGTCCGATTCGAAATAAAAACGAGGCTCAACAAGCAAGCTATCTCCCTAGTCTAACCCTTCTATTTATATGAAAATCCCACAAAGGGGTTTACAAAATTCATATATGGTTATATAGTTATATACATAGATATATAACCAGTGTACCTGTCGAATAAGTACAAGGTGATGGGAGGGATACATTTGACAAGTTTGTTGAACGATAAAAAACCGATATATGCTCAAATCAAGGATTGGCTAACGGATCAAATTATAGACGAGACATTAGAAGTGCATGACAAGATTCCATCGACAAATGAGATAGTGACATACTTCAAAGTTAATCACATCACAGTTTCTAAGGGTGTAACGCAGTTAGTTGAAGAAGGCATACTCTACAAAAAGAGGGGTGTAGGCATGTTTGTTGAAGAAGGTGCGAGAGAGAAATTGTTAACCGTCAGACGAGAAGAATTTGTTGAGGATTATTTAAAACCGATGTTAGACGAAGCTAAGAAGTTGGAATTAAGTAAATCCGATATTCAAAAACTAATTGATAATAGAGGTGAAAAGTAATGAATTTAAATATTGAAAATGTAGGTTTATCCATAAATAAGGAAGAGATTTTGAGTGATATCAATGTAACGTTCACTCCAGGAAAAATATATGGCTTACTAGGAAGAAATGGTGCAGGGAAAACTTCTTTAATCTCTTTAATTGCTTCCTATAGAAAAGCAACTCAAGGTTCAATTACCTTGGATGGGAAAACAATATATGAAAAAGATGAAATGATGCAGCATGTTAATTTTATTTACAATGTTAAAGATACTTCATCTGAGACGGATAAAGTAAAAGAGTACCCGGAAAGTCATGCGATGTTTAGGGATGATTTCGATCAAGAATATGCAAATGAGTTACTGAAGAAGTTCAAAATTGATGAAAATAAAAATTTCAATGAATTATCTCAAGGTCAACAAGCGGCAGTGAATGCGTCTATGGGCTTAGCTTCTTTATCGAAAGTAACCATCTTTGATGAGGTTACAAATGGCATGGATGCACCAACAAGAGAGTTATTCTATGAAGAAGTATTGCAAGCTAAACGTAGAGGCACGCGTATCATCATCTTATCTACGCACATTATCTCTGAAATGGAACACTTATTTGATGAGATTGTCATGATGCACAATGGCAAGATTTTACTTCAAGAACCGACGGATGATTTATTAGAAAAAGGATTCACAGTCGCTGGTAAGGCGGAGAAAGTAAGGGAATTTACTGCTAATAAGAACGTTATCAATGTGAAGTTTTTAGGTGCTTTACAAATCGATACAGTTATTGGTTATTTAAGTCCAGAAGAAATGGCGTTCGCTGAAGATAATTATCTAGATATTTCACGTCTAGCACTACAGGAGTTATTCATAAGTCTGACTAATGACGATAAAGGTCAGGAGTGATTATATGATAACTATAAAAAAGAAAACTCTATATAAATTTCTATTATGGATATTGATATATATGACCTTGATGACACTTGTCGTTGGTTCAATTATTCATTTTTTGAATGAACCAGCTGAGATATTCTACCAAGCTCATATCAGCTCACTCAGTATAGGAATGCTTGTATTTGGCACACTTGCTTTTATGGTATTAAAAAAACAAGTTGGTCATGGTAAATCTAGGAAGACATACTTCAAGGAAAGCATAGGGACAGTATTGTTTCTAAGTCTTTACAGTATGATCCTGATGAATATTTTTTCCTTGGGACTTAATTTGTTTCCTAGCTTAAGTGGAGAAATTATTCAAAATTGGACAATCACGGAAAATATTATTATAAATATTGTTGCTATTTTATCAGGTTTACTAACTTACTTTATTGGTCTGATAGTGTTCTACTCATTTGTTAAGAATTTTATTTTAGGTATTTTTGTATGTTTTATCGTCGGTGGACTTGGTGGTTATTATTCTCAAGCTTTTGGAGAGTTCACAACTATGAATGTCGACAATCCACTATTGGTGTTGGGTGTACAGCTTTTCGCAATAATTATACTTGGAATAATAGCAAGAGCATATGTACTCAATGCGGCAATTAAAGTTTAATAGGAGGTAAATAATGAAGACAAAATTTAAAGAAACGACTCAGTCTCTAACTTATATATTATCGATGTTCACCTTTGTATTTTTAGGGATACTGCTCATTATATATATCATACTCAGTTTTCTAAATGATCCGACATCTTCATTCTTTGGAACGGGTATGAGAACAGCACGAATATACTTTGCAGTTGTTGGAATAACAACGGTCCTTGGTTTCTTGGAATGGGCAGTGAACTCCGGAGTTTCTAGAAAGACATTTTTCAAATCATTGATAACTTCAGCTATATTGACAGCTGTAATTACAGCAGTTTTGGTGATTATCATTAACTTTGTATTATCCTTTACACCATTAGCAGGGGATTATTTGATGGAAGAGCAAATTAAAGGTTTATCGGTATTTGGCAATGGACTATTCATTTTCTTACAAGGACCACTGTACTTTGTAACAGGTGCATTAATCGGAGCGGCCTTTAGTAGAGGGTTTGCAGCCGGAATGACATCAATAGTAGCTGGACTAATATTAATTATTCTGCAAGTCTTTACTGAGAACTTTATGAATGATTTAGCTAATTATGGTGAAACAATTGTATACTTTGGCCATGTTGCAGCGGTTGTTATAACGGTAATTTACGCTTGGATTTTATCGAGAATCTTGAAAGATATGCCGGTAAAAGTAAAATAAATTCTATAATTGGCGATGGGACTTAAGTCTAATACCTAAATAATACCGTACTATAGCGCGCGTGAGCTGAAAAAGCAATTAAGTATCTAACGGAAGATCGACAAATTAATAAAGATTTAGTCATGAAGTTGGTGAATAAAGGTTTTATCAGTCAAGACGAAAGAAACAATGTTGTCTATCCCTGGGGTAAAGATGGTGAGATTGTCGGACATAATTTAGAAGGTACGTATAAAAAAGAGAATAGCAATCGCTACAAGCACATTGATCCGAGTAGTGATAATGCACATGGTTTTTCATTTCAAACTGGTCAGGGCGAAGTGAAAAACCA
>NZ_JAVIYN010000010.1:0-88297 GCF_036665975.1 Jeotgalicoccus huakuii
AAGTCAAATACGCGCCAATGAACGGGTCACAATGGCGCGAAAAGTCAAATACGCGCCAATGAGTAGATCACAATGGCGCGAAAAGTCAAATACGCGCCAATGAGCGGATCACAATGGCGCGAAAAGTCAAATACGCGCCAATGAGCGGATCACAATGGCGCGAAAAGTCAAATACGTGCCAATGAGCGGATCACATAGGCGCGTACATATCATAGAATCAATATATATTTACTTATCTTTCAAGTGTGTCATTCCGTTAACAAACTCGATACGACCTTCTTTTAAGAGACCGCCTAAAGCGCGTTTGAACTGACCTTTAGATAGGTTGAAGACACGCTTGATGTCTTCGGGTGAACTTTTATCGTTAAATTCCATCATGTCATCATGCATCTGCATGTATTCGACGATACGTTCTCCGTCTGTACCGAGACGTTTATAGGATTTTTCTAGGAATGAGCCATTGACTTCACCCTTGTCATTAATGCCAATCAATCTAAAGGAAACTTCTTGACCGAGGCGTGGTTCTTGCTCTCTTTCACTCTCGTGAACGAAGACCTTGTAGCCCTCATCTGAAATCAGGAAGGTTCCGACTTTAAGTAAGCGGTATGGACGACCTTTTAGCCACTTGTTACCGAGGGTCTCATAGTCCTCACGAGTCAATTTCTGGAACTTTTCACTTACTTCTGTTTCAGTAATTAGGCGGCCGTACAACTGATCATCTGCCTCAACACGAATCGTTGCGTAGACCATATCATCGACAGCTGGCCAAACTTCCTTCATCCGTGGAAGATCAATCCAAGGAATGAGGATTTCACGTGGTGAGCCAATGTCTAAGTATGCCCCATCACGATTGACTTCGCTCACTCGTGCGTAGCCGAATTTGTCCGCTGTAATGCTCGGGATTTTAGGGGTTGCGAAGAGTTCACCTGAGCGGTTTGGATAGATAAAGACCGGCACCTCTTCGTCAATATCATAATCCAAGTCCCCTTCTATTTCTGAACGGTTCATACGGATATACTTTTCATCTTCAGTTACAAGATGATAGGTTGAGCTTTCTTTTTTGATTACTTTTAAAAATTGTACTGTACCTGATATTTTAGTCATTTTAAGTCCTCATTTGTTTCACAAATTGTTTTAATATTATTTGTTTTATTTTAGCAATGGCCTCATTGGTTTCAAAGGTTAACTATATTCCAATAATATCATATTTATGGTATCATCGCTTATGAATGTAAACTTTTAAAACGAATGTTTAATATAAAGGAGAATGCACATGCTGCAAGTAAGTGACGTGAGTCTGAGATTTGGAGATAGAAAACTTTTTGAAGATGTAAACATTAAATTCACACCAGGAAATTGTTACGGTTTAATCGGTGCAAATGGTGCAGGTAAATCTACATTTCTTAAGGTTTTAACTGGTGAAGTTGACTCAGATGGCCACGTGATTTTAGGACAAGACGAACGCATGGCGTTCTTAAGACAGGATCACTTTGGTTATGAAGACACAAGAGTCTTAGATGTTGTCATGATGGGCCATGAGAAATTATGGAATGTCATGAACGAAAAAAATGAAATCTACATGAAACCTGATTTCTCAGATGAGGACGGTATTAGAGCGGCTGAACTTGAAGGAGAATTTGGTGAGATGGGTGGTTGGACTGCAGAAAGTGATGCAGAGTCCCTACTCCACGGTCTTGGAATTCCCCACGACTTAGTAGATAAGAACATGTCTGAACTCGATAATACACAAAAGGTAAAAGTACTTTTAGCTCAAAGTCTATTCGGTAATCCTGATGTACTGTTACTCGATGAGCCGACCAACGGTTTAGACATTGAAGCGGTACAGTGGTTAGAAGAGTTCCTAATCGATTTTGAAAATACTGTAATCGTCGTATCCCACGACAGACACTTCCTAAATAATGTATGTACACATATTGCGGATTTAGACTTTGGTAAGATTAAAGTTTATGTTGGAAACTACGATTTCTGGTATCAATCTAGTCAGATGGCTCTACAAATGGCCCAAGACCAAAATAAGAAAAAAGAAGAAAAAATTAAAGAACTGAAAGACTTCGTTGCTAGGTTCTCAGCCAACGCTTCTAAATCTAAGCAGGCAACGAGTCGTAAGAAAATGCTTGATAAGATTGAACTTGAAGATATTCAACCTTCATCTCGTCGCTATCCATTTGTTAACTTTACTGCAGGTAGAGAAATCGGTAATGAGCTCTTACAAGTTACTGGACTATCCTACTCTATTGACGGAGAAAAAGTACTTGATAATCTATCGTTTACTTTAGCACCTTATAGTAAAGTCATTTTAACAGGTGGATCAGAATTACAAAGAACGACCCTACTCCGAATTTTAGCTGGTGAAATTGAAGCAGATGAAGGCGAAGTTCGCTGGGGTGTCACAACATCACAATCTTACTTCCCTAAAGATAATAGCGAATACTTTGAAGGTGTCGACTTAAGTCTTGTTGAATGGTTACGTCAGTATGCACCACCAGAAGAACAGACTGAAACATTCTTAAGAGGCTTCCTAGGTCGTATGCTCTTTTCTGGTGAAGAAGCGAAGAAAAAAGCGAGCGTATTATCAGGGGGAGAGAAGGTACGCGCCATGCTCAGTAAGATGATGTTATCTCAAGCGAACGTCATTCTACTTGATGAGCCAACAAACCACTTGGACCTAGAAAGTATTACTGCTGTCAACGATGGCTTGAAGAAATTTAAAGGTTCTATGATCTTTACATCACACGACTTAGAGTTCATCAATACAATTTCAAACACAGTCTTAGACATCTCTGACAACAAGGCAATCGTTAAGGAAATTGGTTATGAAGATTACCTTATAGAAAAAGGAATTATCAAGAAATAAGAACTTTCTGTTTACTTTGAATATTACCTTATGTATAATGACATCTAACGACAAAAAACTAAATATTATTAAGATGAGGCGCATCAATCATGAGTACTCATATACTTAACTTCTGCGAAAGTGTATATGATTAAAGGGTGAGATGCCGAAATGAATGGTAGAAACGCAGCTACCACTCGTTGGATTCGTAGGTTAAGAGCTAAGGATTTGTCATTATTTTCACGGATAATGGAGTGCATCACTTGTATATAAATTTTAAACAAGTCTGGTCACCCAGGCTTGTTTTTTTATTTACATTTTTGAATGTACTTAGAAAACTAGGAGGCATGTTATGAAATTAGCAGTAGTTGGTGCAACAGGTGTTGTAGGTACAAAAATGTTAGAAATGATTGAGCAATATGAAATTCCTTTTGATGACTTGGTCTTATTTTCATCCAAGCGTTCAAGTGGTAAGGAAGTTGAGTTTAAAGGACAAACTTACATTGTCGAAGAATTAACGGAAGATAAAACAAAAGATGGCTTTGATTACGTCGTCATGAGTGCAGGGGGGCGGGCGAGTGAAAAGTTCGCCCCACTCTTTGAAGACAATGGCGCAATCATTATCGATAACTCAAGTTTTTGGAGAATGAAGGATGATATCGACCTCATCGTTCCAGAAATCAATGAGCCTAGATTAAATAGAAAGATTATAGCGAATCCGAACTGTTCAACAATTCAATCTGTGATTGCCTTACAACCGCTCTACGATAACTTTGGTATCAAGCGTGTCCATTACGCAACTTACCAGTCGGTATCTGGTTCAGGTGCAGGTGGTATTAGGGATTTAGAAGAAGGTGCCAAAGGTGAAGCACCGACAACATATCCGAAACCCATTTATAATAATGTGATTCCTCAAATTGACGTCTTTTTAGAAGATGGTTATACAAAAGAAGAAGTCAAAATGATTGATGAAACGAAAAAGATTCTTGGAAATGATGATATTCAGGTCACTGCAACTTGTGTGAGAGTACCAGTAATTTCGAGTCATAGTGTTCAGATCAATGTCACACTAGATAAAAGAGCAACAGAAGAAGAAGTTAGGGAAGCTTTTAGAAACGTACCACACATTGTCTTGATGGATGATCCTAAAAATGGTGTCTACCCTACACCTTTTGAAGCATCTCATCAAAATGAGATTTACGTCGGTCGTATTAGAAAAGACCCTACACTCGAGAACACCTTCCACGTATGGTGTGTCGGAGACAACTTACTTAAAGGTGCCGCACAAAACACAGTTCAAATTCTTAAAACGCTAATCGATAATAAATAAGGAGCGGATATATATGACCCATATTTTTGAAGGTATTGGTGTCGCAATGACCACCCCATTTTCGAATAATCAAGTGGATTACGAAGCATATAAAAATCATATTGAATTTTTAATAGAGAACAACGCACAAAGCTTAATTATCAATGGCACAACTGGAGAATCCCCTACCCTTGCAGATGATGAAATCAAAGGACTGTTAAAAACAGCGATTGAAACAGTGAATGGTCGTGTTCCAGTGATTGCTGGGACCGGAACAAACTCTACAGAGCGCTCAATTGCCCTATCGAAATATGCTGAAGAAGCGGGTGCTGACGCAGTCATGTTAATTACGCCTTATTACAATAAGAGTAATCAACGCGGTTTAGTCGCACACTTCACAACGATTGCAGATGCCATTAACATTCCGATTGTCTTATATAATGTGCCGTCCAGAACGAACTTATCAATTGAACCTGAGACGGTACTAGAACTCAGCCAACACAGAAATATTGTCGCTTTAAAAGATGCTGTTGGTGACTTAAACTACACAATCAACGTCTTAAACTTAGTCGATGAAAACTTTGCCCTTTACAGTGGCAACGATGATAATTTCACAGACTTTACAGATCTTGGCGGTAAAGGTTTAATTTCAGTAGTCGGTAATGTGATTCCAAAAGAATTACAAGATGTCTACGAGCGTCAAACTAATAATGACCGTGAGACTGCAAGAGCACGTTTTAAAGATTTAATGCCGGTCATCAATGCAGTACAAATAGACGTCAACCCAATCCCAGTTAAAGCACTCACAGCAGAACTTGGTTTTGGTCAATATGAATTAAGACTTCCACTCCTACCATTAGATGAAGCAGTTAGACAGACTGTTGTTGAAGTTTATCAAAGTTATAAAGAAGGTGTCAGAGTATGAAGATACTCTTGATTGGTTACGGGACGATGAATCAAATTGTTAGTCGTCTCGCTAAGGAAAAGGGACATGAGATTATCGGTGTGATTTCATCATCGACAGATGCCTACCCAAATTTTACGACTATTGATGAAGCAGGTGCAGATGTTGCAATTGATTTTTCAAATCCTGAAAGATTGATTCCTTTGATTTCAGAAGATTTTAAAACACCACTCGTCGTTGCAACGACAGGATCTAAAGAAGAGATTGTTAGCTTACTGGAAAAGAGAGCTGAATCGTCTCCTGTGTTCTTTAGTGCCAATATGAGTTATGGTGTAAATGTCTTAAATAATTTACTTAAAAAAGCCTTAAGTGAATTGAAAGACTATGACCTAGAATTAATTGAGCGTCACCATAATAAAAAAGTTGACGCCCCGAGTGGTACTTTAGTTAAACTGTTAGATACAGCACTTGAAGAAAGACCAGGAAGCTATCCAGTTTACGATCGATCCAGTGCTACAACACCACGCAGTAAAGAAGAGATTGGTGTAAGTGCCATTCGAGGTGGGACGATTGTCGGTACCCATGACGCAATATTTGCAGGTCATGATGAGGTTATTGAACTGAGACACACCGCCCAGTCAAAAGATATCTTTGCAAACGGTGCAATAAAGGCAGCAGAGGCTTTGATTCATAAAGAAAATGGATTTTATAACTACAACAATTTATTTTAAGGAGAAATTTACACATGGAGAAATTTACAGCAGAAGAACTTATTAATTACATTTCAGAGGCAGAAAAAGAAACACCTTTAAAGATATATATCAATGGAGATTTTTCTGATGTCACTTTTGATGCGTCATTTAAAGTATTTGGTACGAATGAATCTAAAACGATTTTTGCCGACTCAAAAGATTGGCAAGCCTTTTACCCTTCAATTGAAGACAAGGTAACTGATATTGTCGTAGAACAAGATCGTCGTAACTCAGCCATTCCACTCATGGACCTTACTAATACAAATGCACGTATTGAACCCGGTGCTTTCATTCGTGAACATGCAGTTATCGAAGATGGTGCGGTAGTCATGATGGGTGCTTCTATTAATATTGGTGCCATCGTTGGTGAAGGTACTATGATTGATATGAACGCTGTTTTAGGTGGCCGTGCGACGACAGGTAAAAATGTTCACGTCGGTGCTGGAGCAGTACTTGCTGGGGTGATTGAACCGCCAAGTGCCTCACCTGTTGTTATTGAAGACGATGTATTAATCGGTGCGAACGCTGTAATTTTAGAAGGTGTTACAGTCGGACAAGGCTCAATTGTTGCAGCTGGTGCAATCGTGACTGAAGATGTACCTGCAGGTTCGGTTGTTGCAGGCACACCGGCAAAAGTCATCAAACAAGCAAGTGAAGTGACTGACTCTAAAAAAGAAATCGTTCAAGCACTGAGAAAGTTGAAATAAGATGACTAGTGCAACAAATGAAGAATTAGAATTCGTTATTAAACATAGAAGACATTTACATCAACACCCTGAGCTAAGTATGGAAGAATTCGAGACGACTGAATATATTATCAGTGTGCTTGAGGCACTTGATGTGCCCTACTACCGTGTGCTAGAAACGGGTGTGATTGTTGAATTAAAAGGAAATAGTGATAAGATTCTTGGCTTTAGAGCTGATATTGATGCCCTACCGATTCAAGAAGTGAATGACGTAGAGTATAAGAGTCAAGTAGATAATGTAATGCATGCGTGTGGCCATGATGGCCACACGACTGCCCTCTTACTCTTTATAAAGCGGATGAAAAAAGTGTTTGATCAAGGGGAATTAAAGCACAACTGTGTCTTTATCTTTCAACCGAGTGAAGAAAGTAACGCAGGTGCAAATCTTTTACTTAAGGCATGGGAGAATAGACCGGAATTTGATGCCATATTTGGCATTCATCTAATGCCAGATGAACTAGAAGGTACAGCGCACTATAGGGATGAGGAATTAACTGCGAGTGCGAATGAGTTCCACTTTACTGTTGATGGTACTAGTGCGCATGTGGCTCAAAAACATCAAGGGCGTTCTGCACTTGAGGCAATCATTAAAATTGCCAATGAAGTTTCAAATATTCAACAGTTCCACCTGGATGGTTTAAATAGAAATATTGTACACATGGGTGAACTACAAGCAGGAGAAGCAATTAATACAGTACCAGCTAAAGCTTCTCTTAGAGGAACAATACGTACTTATGAAGAAGCGGATTTAAGTCAGATTAAAACACAGATGGCTAAAATAAAAGAAGCTTCTGAGCTACTCTACGGTGTGAGAACAGATTTAGCATATAATAGTGGCTATCCTGCGGTAAGAAATAATGGAAGTCTTAAAGGTTTAGTAGAAAAATCCTTATCGTCAATCGGCATGGAAGTGAATGACATGGAAAAACCTTACTTATTCGGTGAAGATTTTTCATTCTACGGAGAAATCGCACCGGCGTATTTTGTTTTTATCGGTTCGAGAAATATCGATCAAGGTTTCGTTACAGGACTACACACCAATACTTTTAACTTTGATGAACGTGTCCTGATTGATGTAGCGAACTACTATGAAGCAATTTTAAATCACTATTAACGGTCAGGAGTGGCGAATATGGGCGGCGTATTTCAAGTCGATCAGGCTGAATTTATTGAACAAGCAAAACAATTTCAGCTAGAGGGTCAAACAATTGCGGTTGTAAAAAATAATGCATATAACTATGGTTTAGACTTCGCAGTGAAGGCCTTTGCCATAGCAGGCATAGATTATTTTGCAACGACTTCAATCGAAGATGCAATTTATATCAGAAAAATTTGTGGGCAGAAGGTTAATATCTTTCTCCTAAACCCGACAACTGATTTTAAGCGGGTCAAACAGCATCGACTTGAGATTACCCTACCTTCACTTGACTATTATATGTCCTATAAGCATGAATTAGCGGACATTGACTTACATATTGAATTCGAGGGACTATTTAAGCGCTCAGGGTTCGCTAAAATCAATGAGGTCGAAGCATTTTTAAAAGATGCAAAGTTTGAAGATTTTGACTTAAATATTAAAGGACTATGGACACATTTCGGTTATGCCGATGAATTTGATGGTGTATACGAAAAGGAAAGACAGCTATGGCTGGATTTTGTAGAAGGTGTTTTTGAACTGGGGGTTCACCCACCAGTGATTCATGCACAAAATAGCGCGTCATATAAGCGTGATGGCCTTTTTAATAATCATAGTCATGTTCGCCTCGGCATCGGCTTATATGGATCCAAACCCTTTAAATCATTAGATAGTAAAGACTTCATACAAAGTGTGTCTGTCACTGCCCCAATTGTCCAAATTAGGCAGTTAAAAGCGGGAGAATCACTTGGCTATAGTAAAGCATTTACGGCGACAGAAGATTGTAAGGTCGCTATTGTTGATATCGGCTATGGTGATGGTATTTTAAGAGAAAGAATTAAACATGGCTGTGAAATTGGTGATCGTTCATATGAGATTGTTGCCTTGATGATGAGTCACATGGCAGTTTTGGTTGATGATCACGTTAAGATGCACATGCCGGTTTACTTATATGGTAAAAGCCAAAGGATTGATTACTTTACAGCACTTGGAGTCGGTGCAAACTCAGAACAACTCGGTGCTTTTAATTACAACTCGATGAGGAGAGAAATTGTTTATGACGACTGAATACGAAAACGGACAATTAATGATGCGGGGCCATAAAATTGCAGACCTTGCAAAAGAATATGGCACACCATTAATAATCTATGATGAGGATAAAATGACTTCAATGATGAATCAATATCATCAAATCTTTAAAAGACATCAAGTCCCCTACTCAATTTCTTATGCCTCCAAAGCATTTTCAAGCATTCAAATGATTAAACTTCTAAATCGTCAACAAATGGAACTGGACGTTGTATCAGTTGGAGAACTCTATACCGCACTAGAGGCAGGTTTTCCAGTAGAAGATATTCACTTTCATGGTAATAATAAGACGCCATTTGAAATCGACTACGCGATTAAAGCGGGCGTACGATTTTTTATTATCGATGCGATAGATGAGATAGACTTGATTAATGCGCTTGCTAGTGATCTAGCTGAAACCGACCGAATCAATGTCTTGATTCGTATCAATCCAAGTGTTGAAGTCAATACACATGAGTATATTTCAACCGGCCAAGAAGACAGTAAATTTGGCCTGTCCTTATCTAACGGTGCAGCTAAAACGGCGATTGATTTGATTCAGCAAAGTGAGCATTTAACGTTTAAAGGTATACACTACCATTTAGGCTCGCAGCTGTCAGAGAGTAGACCGTTCATTAATACCATTACCAATGTCGTTACTTGGCTAGATGAAGAGGATATTAATATTGAAATCTTAAACATGGGTGGCGGTTACGGTGTGAAATATACACAAGATGATGTGCGTTTCCCTATAGAGTCCGGATTTGATGAGATATTAACACATTTAGAAGAAACTTTAGAAGCGTCTAATCGTCCAATGCCTCACTTAATGATAGAGCCAGGCCGTTCAATTACCGCAGAAGCTGGGCTTACAGTATATGAAGTGGGCACTATAAAAAATATCCACGGTATTAGTAAGTACGTATCCATCGATGGAGGTATGAGTGATCATATTCGTACGCCCCTTTACGGTGCAGAATACGAAGTCATCCCAGTAAAACTTAGCAATGATAACGCTCAAGTCTCAACACATGTCGTCGGTAAGTTATGTGAATCCGGTGATGTCATTGGTAAGCACAAGATGTTACCGCACGACTTAAAACGTGGGGATCTCCTGGCCGTTAGGTCAACAGGTGCCTACCATTACTCCATGGCTTCGAACTATAATCAAATGCAAAAACCAGCCGTTATTTTTGTTAGCGATTCAGGTGTTCGAGAAGTCATTAGACGTCAAAGTTTAGCACAATTAATAGAAAATGATGTGAGATGATATCATACCTCCAAATTGTTAAATTTGGAGGTGTTTTTCTTTGAACACTGCTTTTGTTGAACAAATACGATCTCGCCTTTCGAATTATCATGAGTTTACTACTCGTATACTCTGCGATTAGTATATTTCTGTGAGTTGTGGGTGGATTAAGTGGACTGGAGTTCAACGGTGAACTGGTGTTGACCTTCAGGAGTGTTAGGAGTTCAACGGTGAACTGGTGTTGATCTCCAGGAGTGCTAGGAGTTCAACGGTGAACTGGTGTTGACCTTCAGGAGTGCTAGGAGTTCAACGGTGAACTGGTGTTGACCTTCAGGAGTGTTAGGAGTTCAACGGTGAACTGGTGTTAACCTTCAGGAGTGCTAGGAGTTCAACGGTGAACTGGTGTTAACCTTCAGGAGTACTAGGAGTTCAACGAAGAACTGGTGTTAACCTCCAAGGTTACATTCAATCATTTAATATGATCTCTGTACCTCAATTTAACAGTGGGTTCTTTTAAAGCATCATCGAAATCAAAGTATTTAAACATATATGTACTTTGATTACCCATATTCTTTTGAATACAATGTTTCTTCAGCATTCGTTTAACAATACCGACTGAAATTTCATAATCAATAAACGCCATCAAATCGTTTCTGGTCATTTCTTCTTTGTAGAATAAAAATTTATAGTCACTCATTGCTCTCAGAAGGTGTGTTTCATTGCTTTCAACAGACCCACACTTGTTACAGACGAGATGGAATCTTTTTCTATTTAAGTTAAAGTGACCACATGAACCGAAGTAAAGACCGAGTTTCAGGCGGGTTTTATCAGTTGAAGGGTTAAAATATGGATTTTCTATTATAGATTGGCTGACCAAACGGGAAATATAGTTAGCCTTATTCCCTAAACGCTGACTTGAACGATTGAGTTGTCGGAAGTATTCACGCATGCCAGAGCGTAAAATAATCTTATTACAGTTTGAAGAATCATCGGTCCGTAGCACTAACGAGTCGTTAGGAAATACCAACTTCCCACTTATATTAAAATCACTCTGCCCTGAATTTCTTAGATCCATTAATTTTCCTAGTGACCGGTTGAGTTGACTAAAAGCATCGTTTGGCAATTGATAGTTATTATTGAACCAAGTGCCATTTTCAATTGTGTAATTCCCAGTAAAATTTTTAACTTCGTTACTAATAATGCCTTGGTCAGTGATGATAAGCGTGTCGTACTGGGTACAAGAATTACCAATCTGAAGATAAAGATCTCGGTATATGTACAAGTAATCATGACCCATACGGTCAAAAATCCTGTCATACAGGCACTCACCTTCATAACCCTTTATAGCATTTTTGTATTTAAAATCCTCACTTTTCGTTAATTTAACACGTCGATTCAAGGCTTCATAATGTAGTAATTCATGGGGTTTATTTCTACTATTTATAAAAATTGCTATCCCTCCTAAAAGTCCATCTACTCTATATATACAAAAAAAAAGCAGCTTTTCTTTTTTTCGGACAAGTTTATACAAATTTTATAAAATTGCTTAAGTTTTCACCTCTCTTAACCGATAAAAGTTAAATTTCCCCAAAAATATATTTCAATAAGTCTTACTTAAGTAAATAAGCACAAAAAAATAGGACCCCAATAACTGGGATCCTGTAGTTTACAAATTATTCTAATGAATCAATTTATAATTATAGTTTAGCAACGTTAGCAGCTTGTGGACCGCGGTCGCCTTCAACTACTTCAAATTCTACTTCTTGACCTTCTTCAAGTGATTTGTAACCTTCTTGGTTAATAGCTGAGAAGTGTACGAATACATCGTTTTCGCCTTCAACTTCGATGAAGCCGAAACCTTTTTCTGCGTTAAACCATTTTACTGTACCTTGTTTCATTAATAAAATCCTCCAAAAGACGTTAATTATCAATAAGCATAACTTACTGATAATTCATATTATACAAGAAGGATTGTTATATTGCAATCTCATTTTCAGGACTTTTCTTTAATTGTCTTCATAGTTGAAAAATTCATTATTTTTAGTCATCAATGGCGTATAGTAAATTTGCATATCTTCTTCGCAGTCTTCGCAATACTCTATATCACAAGCATTGAAAAAAGCAATAATATTATATTTTCCTGTTATATGGCTATTATACTTTTGTTTCATCTCGTCGATGATTGTATTGTATGCGTGCAAGAGATTATTTAAGTCAGTCGCCTGATACCGTTTGATGATATCTTCTTGCCAACCATCAAATAGCCACCAACCTTCATAATCAGCCTTTATGATTACAACTTCATACATGTTTAAAACTCCATTTCACTAGCCTATCGTTGAAATCATTATAAACGCGAATAATTAGCATTATCAAGCATTACGCTTTATAATTGTAATAAATAGCCACATTTTATTAAGGAGTTTTGAACGATGAAAGGTAACTATTCTCATTTCATTGCTTCTGTGATCGCCGTACCTATAGGACTGATTACCTGGGTACTCTCCTCAAACATATTTGACATTCATATGTTTCTCGATGTAGTGCTAGGTATAGGTGGTTTTGGTGCATCCTACCTCCCCTCACATCGAATCGCTCACAATAAGCATTTAGAAGAAATAAACTTAACGAATAGTGAATATAAATATATCAAGAGCCAGTTACATCAGGTTGATGAACAGATGAAAAGGCTGAGATCCAGCTATATGAATATTCGTTCGATCAAAGATGCAAAATTAATTTTTGAAATCAATAGAATAATTAAAACAATCATATCTTCAGTTGAAGAAGAGCCTCGGAAGTTTTATCGAGGTCAACAGTTCTTTCACTCTAACTTAGAGTCTGCAGTTAATACGATTGAAAAGTATTTATATTTATATAAGATGCCGGGTAAATCTAAAAATGAACGTATCCAATTACATGAAACCCGCCTTTCGCTATTAGAGCTGAAAAGAACTTTACAATCGAATTTATCTTACATGAATCAAGCGAGTTATAATGATCTCGATATAGAAAGAGAAATTATTAGAAGAAATGCATCGAGATCAAAAAAACGCCAAGCAATGTTAGGTAACAAGCTTGATAAGGAAAAAGTAAATCTAAAACGTGAAGAAAAAGAAGATGAAATACTATATCGAGGTGAACAGAATGACGGAAGATAACTTAAAAAATGAACTATTAAAAGACCCATTTAAAAGTATAAATGAACCTGGTGAACAGGATGACTTCGTACTCCAAAAGGAAGTTCAACCAGAGACAAATAGTCAATCTAATTCAGTACTGACGACTTTTCAAGATCAGTTCTCAGAAGAGGATTTAAAGACAATCAAAGACATCAAAAACAAGATTCAACCGCTTGATAACGATGCCTTGATTACTTACGGTGCGAATGCACAGCAGGCAATGTCTAAGTTCTCTCACCAAATGTTAAATGAGGTTCAATCAAAAGATGTTGGGCCGATCGGTGATACGCTTGAAGATTTGATGAAGAAGCTTAAAGAGATTGACCCTGAAGAGTTAACGAATGAAAAAAGTAACATCTTTAAGCGTATGTTCGGTAAAGTCAAACGCTCAGTCAATGAGATGATCTCAAAACACCAAAGTATTGCTTCACAAGTAGATCGTATCTCAATCCAACTTGAACATGCTAAAGAAGTATTGGTTAAAGATGTGAACATGTTAGATGGTCTTTATAACCAAAACAAAGATTACTTTGATGCCATTAATATTTATATTGCAGCGGCTGAACTTAAAAAAGAAGAGCTTGAAAATGAAGAGCTACCAAGACTTAAAAAGAAAGCAAATGAATCGAATAACCAGATGGATGTTCAAGATGTGAATGATATGATGCAGTATGTAAATCGTCTTGAAAAACGTATACACGATTTAAAACTGTCTAGACAAATCACATTACAATCTGCACCTCAAATTCGTATGATTCAAAATATTAATCAGACCTTAGCGGAGAAAATTCAGAGTTCAATTTTGACTTCTATTCCATTATGGAAGAATCAAATGGCGATTGCCCTGACCCTACTTCGTCAAGAATCGGCATCTAAGGCACAACAAGAAGTGACGAATACAACCAATGACTTATTAACGAAGAATAGCGAAATGCTTAGACAAAATTCACTGAGAACAGCAACTGAAAATGAACGTGGTATTGTAGATATTGAGACATTGAAACTGACTCAGGAGAATCTTGTATCCACAATTGAAGAAACATTAAAAATTCAGTCCGAAGGTTCACAGAAGCGTAAATCAGCTGAGGCTGAACTTGTAACAATGGAAAAAGAATTGAAGGAACGACTCTTACAATTAAAAGATGAATATAGATATTAATTAATAACTATAATAATCGACACAAAAATGGGAGCTAGCAAAATCGCTAGCTCCCGTTTTTTATGTTTTAAGAGTACTCTACTTTTGGTTTATTCAGTGCGATAACATAACCAAGAATGTAACCGACAATCATGAATGGTAGCCATTCAAAACTTGCACTAAACAGAGGTAATACTTCTAGCCAATCCATTGTCAGCCATCCGTTTCGGTGAATAACTGAAAGAATAGAAAGAATTGCAACTAATAATACTGGAATTTGCAAACTCAGTTTTGGTGATGGTACAAAGTATGTTAGCACTAGTAGGACGACTGTTGTCATTGCAACAGGATAAATAATCGACAAAATTGGAACGCTTGTTGCAATAACTTGGTCTAGACCTTGGTTGGCAAGACCAAATGAAATAAGTACGAATAAGACAACCCATACTTTGTAAGGTACTTTAGGTAAAATGCTATTAAAGTAGCCAGATACAGAAACTATCAATCCAGTTCCAGTAGTTAAACAAGCTAAGAATACTATAGTACCTAATAAGATTGGTCCAAAAATACCAAAAATATCAGAACTCATGAAAGTCAGTAAGAACGTACCTAAGTTTTGGTCATCAACAGCTGCCCCGCCGAGATCAACTTTGTTCGCTAACCAACCGAGTGAGATGTATATGACACCTAGTAAAATCGCTGCTAGAAATGCTGACTTGATTGTGCCAAACAGCAAATCCTTTCTATTGGTAATTCCAAGTTGACGAATAGAATTTAAAACTAAAACACTAAAGGCAATTGCTGCGATTGCATCCATTGTTAAATATCCCTCTGTGAAACCAATAGAGAAAGGTGAAGTCGCTTCAAATGTTTCATTTGCAGGATTAATTGGATTATTAAAATATGCAATACCTGCAAAGATAATTAATAAAACAATACTGATTAATAGTAAAGGTGTTAATACTTGCCCAATACTATTAACGAGTGAGCCTGGTTTAATACTAAGTAAAAATACGATAATAAAGTACACAAGTGAAAATATTAATAACCATAATCCAGTATTTTCACTCAAGAACGGTACTACTGCCATTTCATAAGCTGTTGTTGCTGTTCTTGGAATGGCAAAGAATGGTCCAATCGTTAAATAAATAACAACTAGGAAAATTACTGCAAATGCTGGATGTATATTTTTAAGAGACTCTCTATATCCATCTTTTGAAATTGAACCAACAATGACACCTAAAAGTGGTAAACCTACCCCAGTTAAGACAAAGGCAATAATTGCTGTCCAGAAATATTCTCCGCTAGAAAAACCGAGAGCAGGTGGAAAAATTAAATTACCTGCGCCAAAAAACATGGCAAACAGGGTGAAACCTACCATTATGACTTGCTTCGTACTCATATGCATCCCTCATCTAAAAATTAGTATGCAATTAGTCTACACTAGAACGTATAAAAAATCTATGAGTTATTTAAATTATCTGAATTATTTTCTAAGAAAAGTAAGTTTTGTAATATCCAGCAGGCTTTCCTGAATTGTCTATAACAAAAATATATTCTTCAGTTTCGTTAATGACTCTATACTCCTTACCTACAGTTAACATATCAGAGACTTTAAACTTTTCTGCATCTGTATGTTTAACTGTGACAGTACCTAGATTATTATCTTGCCAATTTTCTTGAATCATATTATTCCTCCTATAAAAAAGAAAAGGTATCCCTTGGATACCTTTATCTTTAAAAGTATTTAATAAATTAACCTTCTAGTAACAGGTCTTCTGGATTTTCGATTAATTCTTTAACAGTTTTTAAGAAGCCAACTGATTCTGCACCGTCAATGATTCTGTGGTCATAGCTTAATGCAATGTACATCATTGGGCGGATTTCAATGTCATCTCCAACCGCGACAGGACGTTTTTGGATTGTGTGCATACCTAAGATTGCAGCTTGTGTACCATTGATGATTGGTGTAGACATTAATGATCCAAATACCCCACCGTTAGTAATTGTGAATGAGCCACCTGACATTTCATCAAGAGAAAGTTTCTTCTCTCTCGCTTTTGTTGCGAGGTCAGCAATATCGTTTTCAATTTCAGCAAATGTTTTTCTATCTGTGTTACGTACTACCGGTACAACAAGTCCTTCTTCTGTAGATACAGCAATCGATACATCAAAGAATTCTTTATAAACTAAGTCTGTGCCATCAATTTCAGCATTTACAGCTGGGTACTTACGAAGTGCGGCTGTTACAGCTTTAGTAAAGAATGACATAAAGCCAAGTTTAGTACCATCATTACGTTCCATGAATGATTCTTTTTTGCGTTTTCTTAATGCCATAACATTCGTCATATCTATCTCGTTGAATGTTGTTAACATTGCAGTATTTTGAGAAACATCTAATAGACGTTTAGCAATGGTTTGTCTACGGCGTGACATTTTTTCACGTCTAACTGGTTTTTCAGGTGTTGTATTTTGTTTCGTCTCAGCTTTAGGTGCTTCTTCTTTTTTAGCAGCAGGCTGACTTGAAGCTTGACCGTGATTTTCAACATCTTGGCTACGTACAAGACCGCGTGGATCAGCAGCATTGATGTCTGAAAGGCTAATGCCTTTTTCACGTGCAAGTTTTCTAGCAGATGGTGTGGCAACGATTGTACCATCTTCAGTTTTCACAGTTGTTGTTTCTTCTTCTTTTTCTTTAGGTGCTGAAGTAGATTCTTCTTTTGCTTCAGCTTTAGGTGCTTCTTTTTCTGAACTTTCTTCTTTTGCAGGTGCACCACTACCCTCACCGACTACGGCAATGACTTGACCAACTTCTACAGTGTCACCTTCTTCAGCTTTAATTTCTGAAATGACACCAGCTTCTTCACTGACAATTTCTACGTTTACTTTATCAGTTTCTAATTCAAGGACGTTTTCACCTTTTTCTACACTGTCGCCTACTTGCTTAAACCAAGTAGATATAGTTCCTTCTGTAATTGATTCTGCTAATTCAGGCACGATGATTTCAGCCATTTATATAATACCTCCTATTATTTTAAAGCGTTCTCGATGATACTTTGTTGTACTAGTTTGTAAGATCCACCGTTACCTTCGGCTGTTGAAGCACTTGGTTTTCTTCCTACATAATTTAATGTCGCTTTAGATGGTACGATATCGAGCAAGTACGGTAGAACGAAGTGATATGCACCTTGGTTTTGTGGCTCTTCTTGAACGAAGCGTACTTCACTAAGATTCGTTAAGCCAGATAAGATTTCTTTAATTGCCTCGCTTGGGAATGGATATAGCTGTTCAAGTCTAATGATGAGTAATTCATCGTTAGGTGATTCGTTTTTCGCTTCTGCTTCAAGTATATCTACAGCGACTTTACCACTTGCAATTACAACAGTTTTAACTTTAGTTTTCTTGTATTCCGGAACAATAATTTCTTTGAATTGACCGTTTACAAATTCACTTACAGGTTGGCTGGCTGTTGAGTTTCTAAGCAAACTCTTAGGTGACATTACAACGAGTGGACGCATTTTTTCAGTGTTCAAGTATTTCGCTTGTCTACGTAAAATGTGGAAGTAGTTTGCACTACTAGACAAGTTAACCACTGTCATATTATTTTCTGCACATAGCTGTAAATACTTCTCTAAACGTGCAGATGAGTGTTCAGGACCTTGTCCTTCTTGAGCATGTGGTAGAAGTAAAGTTAAGGCAGTTCTTTCACCCCATTTAGAGTGGGCACTTGACATAAATACATCAAAAATTGCTTGGGCCATGTTGGAGAAATCTCCGTATTGTGCTTCCCAAATTGCCATAGCTTCATTGTTCTCAACGTTGTAACCATACTCATAAGCAACAACCGCCATCTCAGTTAATGGTGAGTTATAAAGTTCAAATGATGCTTTAGAATCACTGATGTTGTGAAGTGGTGTATGTCTTTTACCTGTCTCTGGGTCATGTAAAACAGCATGACGTTGAGCGAATGTACCACGTTCTGCATCTTCACCTGTAAATCGAATTGGCGTACCGTCTTGGTTAATTGTTGCAAATGCAAGGGCTTCAGCATGTGCCCAGTCAACAAGTGCTGTGTCGTCTTCAAATGGTTTCTTACGACGATCTAAAACATTACCTAATTTCTTAAGTGGTTTGAAGTCCTCCGGGTATGTTAACAGCTCTTCATTGATCTTCGCTAATCTCTCTCTAGAGATTTCAGTTTCTTGATCATTTGACTGTCCTTCTAAGATTTCATCAGGTGTCTTGATATCTTTAGTGACAATCGTATCATCTTTGTTGATCTTGTCATGTTCCGCTCTTAATTCATCTTGAATTGCTTGCATAATCGATTCTTTGTCTTCTTTTGTTAAGACACCCTCTTCAACAAGTTGATCACCGTAAAGATTATCAATAGTTGGATATTCATGAACTTCATTATAAAGTTTAGGGTTTGTTGTCATTGGCTCATCCATTTCGTTATGACCATAACGACGGTAACCAATCAAATCAATTACAAGGTCTTTTTTGAATTTCTGACGATATTGTATTGCAATATCAATGACGCGTAAAACATATTCCGGGCGGTCAGCATTGACGTGGAATACTGGCATATCAAAGCCTTTAGCGATATCAGATGCATATAGTGTTGAACGTGCATCCCACTCCTCTGTTGTAAAGCCAATACGGTTATTCGTAATGATGTGAAGTGCCCCACCAACCGTATAGCCTGCGAGGTTTGATAAGTTCATTGATTCAGGGTTAACACCTTGTCCAGGGAAGGCTGCGTCACCATGAATGATCACACCAAGTGAATTATCAGTATCATGTACTGCTTTACCACTTTGGTTTGTTGAATCTTGTTGTGCGCGCGTACGTCCTTGGACAACGGGTCCAACAATCTCTAAGTGTGATGGGTTATTAGCAAGTGTAACAGTCTGTGTGATTCCTTTGTCTGTTCTTGTTTTCACACCACCTAAGTGATATTTAACATCGCCCATCCAACCATTCGTCAATTCTAGTGAACCGTCTTCTGGTAAGAATTTCATTGGGTCGGTAGACATAAATTCACTTAACATCATAGCGTAAGGTTTTTGTAATGTATGTGTGAGTACATTTAAGCGACCACGGTGTGCCATTCCAATTTGTAGATGTGGAATATTTTCATCCGCCATGCGTTGTAATAAGTGATCTAACATGGGTACAAGTGAGTCTACACCCTCAATAGAAAAACGTTTTGCACCAACAAAGTTTTTGTGAAGGTATTTTTCAAATCCTTCTGTTTTAACAAGTTCTTTAAACAGATGAAGTTTTTCTTCTTCTGATAAATTCACTTCGCCTTCACTTTCAATAGCGTTTTGTAACCATTCTCTTTCCTCGCTATTGTTGATGTGCGTATATTCATAAGATAAAGGAGACGTGTAAACCTGTTCTAAATAACGTGCTGCATCCAAGGCATTATCGAACTTATCAGCCATCGCTTCTGATACGATACTTGCTGGTAGAGCTTCTAAATCCGCATCCTGGAAGCCGTATGCATTGAAATCAAAATCTGGTGCATTATCAATTTCTGGAGCATATACTGGATACACATCGGCTTTTAAATGACCATATTGACGAACGTCGTTTAGCCATTGTAAAATCCCTTTAATCTT
Source organism: Jeotgalicoccus huakuii (assembly GCF_036665975.1). Taxonomy (NCBI): domain Bacteria; kingdom Bacillati; phylum Bacillota; class Bacilli; order Caryophanales; family Staphylococcaceae; genus Jeotgalicoccus; species Jeotgalicoccus huakuii. The sequence continues at coordinate 19,968 of NZ_JAVIYN010000010.1, forward strand.
GTCTTGTCCTGCAGCAGATAACTGCTTGCCGTCCTGACGAGTATTACCTTCCTGATCAGTTGAAATGTTATCAAAAAGATACTTCATTTCATCTGATACTGAATCTGGGTCATTCTTGTACATGTCAAAATATTCAAGAATTAAACCAAGATTTGTACCAAATCTAAGTGGTGCATTCTCAAATTCTCTTTCTTGCATTGTACTGCCACCTCGTTTTATTTTTTTAATACTCTTTATACCTAAACTTTACCATTTTGTGCCTCTTCTTTAAAGCACGAACATTGATAAGTGTAAATTTAATCTCGCTTATTTTTGAACTTTTGGAAATTTGATATGAACAGTGGTCGATTGACCTTCAACACTAGAAATCCAGACCTGTCCACGGTACAATTCTGCTACTTTTTTAGCAATAGAGAGACCGAGTCCATTGCCACCTTGTTGACGACTTCTTGATTTATCAACGCGGTAAAAACGATTAAACACTTGATCGATTTCATCTTTAGGAATACCGATTCCACTATCGCTTATTTCAATCAATACATCACCCTTATTATCAACTTCAGTTGATACTGTGATATGTTTGTTTTCTTTATCGAATTTAATGGCATTATCTAAGAAGATAATGAGCATCTGTTCAAAGTGATAGTTGTTGATAGGATACATAAGATTCGCCTTAGTAAAGTCGGTTGTAAACATGTAGTCTGGATGCACTTTTCTAAGGCTTGATAAACGACTTTCAATCTCATCATTAATGTTAACCAAATCGGGTTGTACATACTCCGAACCTTCATTTTTAGTCAGTAGTAATAACTCTTCAACTAGACGATTGATTCGCTTTAATTCATCTATAGAGATACCGAGTGACTCATCGAGTACTTCAGGATTATTTCTCCCCCATCGATTGATCAACTGTAGGTGACCCTGAATAATTTGTAGGGGTGTTCTAAGTTCGTGTGAAGCATCTTCAACGAATTGCTTTTGCTGATTATAGGATTCCTCTAGGGCATCCATCATATTATTAAAGGATTCAATCATATAGTCTGTTTCAACAATATTCGTTTTTAGTTCCAAACGTTCAGCAAAGCCTTGGTTTTCAATCTTTTTCAGTTGATTGGTAAATCGACCGATGGGTTTAACCATCTGGATTGAAAAGAAGTAAGAAATAACAGACGTAAACGTGATAGATAAGAACCCGATAATTGTTGCGATGAACAGCATCATTCGAATAATTGTATTATACTCATTGAGCGGATGGATGACTGCAACATAGCCATGCCAAAAATCAGATTGAATCATCTGAGTCGCAACTAAATAATCATCCCCCTCAATACTTTTCTCATTAATCAAAGGGTTGTCCGATTGCTGAAAATCCAATTCAAAATACAATTCAGAACGCGCTGGCCATCTGTATACTTCCTCACCACTTAATGTATATAAAGCCATCTGTTGGTTGTCAATTAAGCTAGAGTATATGTCTCGCTCAGTAATGGTATTAAAAGCTTGATTGGCATAGAGCGTACTCACATCATCCAATGCCCTTGAAACAGATCGGTATTCTTGATCTTTTAAATAAACACTCGTGGCATAAATTAAAAGTGAACTAAATAAAAGATAGGTAATTGTAATGATAAGTATAGATAATTTTAGCCACTGGGAACGTAATGATTTGTTCGTATTCATTGTCGAATCACGTAACCGACGCCACGAACCGTTTCGATAACCTTATCCTTCTCGAAAGGTTTAAGCTTGTTTCTCAAATATCTGATGTATACATCGACGACATTGGTCTCAACTTCACTATCATAGCCCCAGATAATATCTAAAATCTGTTCTCTTTTCATAACAATACCAGTGTTCTTAGCAAGTAAATAAAGTAACTCATGCTCAGTTTTTGTCAGTTCAATCGGCTGATCATCAATCGATACAGTATAGGCGGTTGTATCGATTTGGATGCCATGTAATTCAACAGTGTCATGGTTCACTTCAACAGATTGGTTTCTACGCATTATCACGCGAAGACGCGCCAGTAACTCTTCTATTTCAAAAGGCTTAACAATATAATCATCTGCACCATAGTCTAGGCCGACAACCTTATCATAGGTCTCCCCTTTTGCTGTAATTATAATAATCGGCGTATTCTTCGTTTTTCTTAATTTACGACACACTTCTAGTCCATTCAGCTTTGGTAACATTAAGTCTAAAAGAATGGCATCGTAATCATTATCATAAGCAAGATTAAAACCCTCTTGCCCATCATCTGCAATCGTTACTTCATAGCCTTCATGGCTTAATTCTAATTCGATAAAACGTGCTAAATTCGTTTCATCCTCTACTACTAATATTTTCGGCATCTTTACCCACCTCATTTTCTATAATATTATCATGAAAATGAAAACTAAAGAAATATGAGCATCAGTCATAAATACATATACATAAAAGTAAAAAAAGCGGAACTTAAATAAGTTCCACTTTTTTACGATATAAAGATTAACTCACTATAGTAGATGGCGTTTCCATCATATAGCTCTGTTGTTTAATTAATAAGTTCTTTTTAACTTCAGGCCATTCGTCATCGATAATTGAATAGATAATCAGATTTCTAGGAACACCGTGTAGTGCACGTTCCTTTCTTATAATGCCCTCTTTTGTAAAACCAATGCGTTCGATCGCTTTGTTCGAACGCTCATTTCTTTCATCTGCTCGTACTTGAACCCGCATGAGGTTCAATACCTCAAAACAATATTCGAGTAATAGGAATTTGCTGTCGGAGTTAATGAAGGTGCGCTGGGCTTTAGTACCAAACCATGATGCACCGATTTCACAGCTCTGACGCTCGTAATCAATATGTTGGATTCTCGTTGAGCCAACGACTTCTCCTGTAGATTTTAAGACGACAACAAAGGGAATTGTATTCATCTCACCACGTAAGTCTATGGCACTTTGAATCCATTCACGCATTGTATCTTCTGTAGTCGCTTGAAAAAGCATATAAGTCCAAATACTGTCATGGTTTATTGCCTGTAATTCTTCTGCATGACTGAGTTGCATCGGAAGAAGTCTAATTCTGTCGTTTTCAAGTGTGATGTTTTCATATAAATTTATCACCATAAAATCACCTGCCGTCTTAAAATATTTCTAAAGCAAATCAATTATAATTCCCCTACTCACCTTTAGCAATCAAAAAAATTACGGCTCCGATCTTAAAATCGAAGCCGCTTTTTAAACTTGTTGTGCATGAGCGCACTGGTGCCAATAACAACGGCAAGACCGATGATGACACCGGCTAAGACGTCGGTTGGATAATGGACACCGAGGTAAACTCTTGAAGACGAAATCATCAAGATGAAGGTAGCGCAAATGGTCATTAATAGCGCCTTATTATTTAAATTCGTTTCTTTTATGACGTGAGCAACGGAACCAAAAAATATGGTGGAACCGACTGCATGGCCGCTCGGAAAACTGAAACCTGAGATTTCAATTAATCTTAAAAAGCTTGGACGTTCTCTATCAAAAGAATTTTTTAATACTGGGATTAAAACTGTTGAAATCAACATTGAAATAATGAAAAACAGTGTATGAATTTTAAGTTTATACAGCATTAAGATAGAAATCATTATTAATGACATAACAATCATAGATAAAAGTTCACCAAGCTGAGTAAAACCTAGCATTAATGCTGTGGTAATGAAGCTTTCAGAGGCATAGATAAATTCATAGACTTCTCGGTCGATCCAGCGGCCGAGCCTAGACTCATGGAATATTGCTATGACACCAAAAATTAAAGTGAACACTAAAAATAAGGATATTTTCTTTTGTCGGCTCACTTCTCTGCCTCCTCGATTAGCTTATCTGCGAATTCACTTGGTTGATAAGCGTGTTTAAACTGTGTCATTTTAATCGTAATTTCACTGTAATTCTCATCGATGTGTGTCAATTTATTTTGTAGGTTGTCTAGATTTAAATCATCTTCTTCAATTACTTCTGCATAGCCATGCTTTTTAAAATGCTTGGCATTTTGGATTTGATCCCCACGACTTTGATCTAAACCAAGTGGAATTAAAACCATTGGTTTTTTAGCGAGCAGAAATTCAAAAATTGCATTTGAACCTGCTCTTGAAATTACAACATCAGAAATTGCGAGTAGATGCTTTAAATCCTCATCTGCATACTCCAGTTGAAGGTAGCGATCATGCTTCACACTGTCGTTTTTGTTTCCCTTACCCGTAAGGTGAATAATTTGATATTTGTCACACAGTGTCGACAAGTGACTCCATACAAATTCATTGATTTTCTTTGAACCAAGTGAGCCACCCATTATTAATAGAACTGGCGTTTGACTTGTGAAATGGCTGATCTCATAGCCAGTTTCGTTATTACCAGTATTCAGTTCTGTTCTTAATACTGGTCCTAAGTATTCTGCCTTTACGTCAGTGAAATGACGTGTTGTTTCTTCAAATGTACAGAAGACCTTAGTTGCAAATTTACTTGCAATTCTATTTGCTAATCCAGGTGTTAAGTCGGATTCATGTATATAGACAGGGACATCTTTTGCCGCTGCTGCTAAAACGACAGGGACTGAGACAAAGCCGCCCTTAGAAAAGACGAATAAGGGTTGTTCTTGTTTTAAGATTTTTTTTGCATCAGTCACACCTTTTAAAACTTTAAAGATGTCTTTAAGATTCTCAAAAGATAAATAGCGTCTTAGCTTTCCACTTGAAATTTCATGGAATGGAATATTAGTGGTGCCAATAATTTCTCTTTCTATTCCTTTTTTAGAACCGATGTAATGTGGATCTATCCCTCTTTCTATAAGTTCAGGAATAAGTAATTTATTGAGCATAACGTGCCCGACTGTTCCACCACCAGTGAGCATTGCTTTTTTATTTGTAGAAACCATAAGCGCCTCCATAATACTTGTTAATCTTAACTTTAAACTATTTAGATAAGCTCTACAAGAAAAATTCCGTACAAGATTATTGTACGGAATTTAGTCTTATTCTTCTGTCTCTTCGCTATCATCTCTAAGGTTTTGTTCTTCCTCTTCAACAACAGGAATGTGTGTGGCATTATTTCTCGCTTCTTGTTCAATTTCCATAATAGACATGTCGCTATTAATGTAATCAATTAAATAGTTGAGCTGAGCATCCTCTTCTTGGATGAGTGATCTAACATCTGAAATAATACTTGTTGTTGTTTCGCCAGTTACGATACCGTCTACTGGTAAATCGTTGGCATTTTGATAGGCTTCAACCTGACTTGTAAGTTCTTCATCGAAGGTCGAATTAAATGTTGAAATATCATAGCCGAGTGCATCAAGAGCGACTTTAATAGACAAGATTTTCTCATTTGTTTGACCTTCAGTGAACACTTCATCTTCAGTGAGCAGTTCGATTCTGTAGTGATCAGGTGTGATCAGCTCAATATCCGGTGTAATACCTTCATCTTGTACCCATGTCTTATTCGGTGTTAGCCATTTAGTATTCGTATATTTCAACATGGAATTGTCTTTAAATTCACTCGTTCTTTGTACGACACCTTTACCGAATGACGTTGTACCGACTGTTTTAATGTCGATTAAGTCAGATAGTGCACCTGTAAACACTTCTGAAGCACTTGCTGAACCCTCATTGATGAGTACATAAACTTCATCGAACTGCTCAGCATTCGGATTCTTTTCATTCTCTGTGAGGAGTTCTTGCTGATTACCTTGATTATCTTCAAGGTAAAGTGCAGTGGTGTCCTTATCAACGAATTGGTTAATTAGTGTCACTGCTTCGTTTAAGAGTCCACCTGGATTATAACGGAAGTCGATAACGAGTTCTTCTACCCCATCTTCTGCAGCTTGATTAAAGAACCTCTCAAACTCTTCAGTCGTGCCTTGTTGGAATCTGTTAACAGAGATGTGCCCGACGCCTTCAATTTCTTCATACGTTACACTATCAATGTGTATAGTATTACGGGTAATAGTGATATCACTTGGACTAGCTTCACCGCGTTGGATCGTTAAGGTGACATCTGTTCCCTTTTCTCCACGAATCAACTGGACAGCCTCAGTTGTTGTCATACCTTCTATTGACTCCCCATCAACTGCAAGAATCTGATCGCCTGGTTCTAGACCTGCCTCTTCAGCGGGCGACCCTCTCATTGGACTAGAAATTAAGATTTTGTTGCCTTCTTGCATGATTTCAGCGCCAATACCTTCGAAGTCACCTGTAATACTTTCTTCAAATTCTCCAGTCTCGTCGATATTCATATATTCACTATAAGGGTCATCTAAACCTTCAACCATACCTTTAATTGATGATTCAATTAGAGCATCTTGATCAACATCTTCATAATAGTTTTCAGTTAAAGTGTCATAGACATTATATAGCTTGGCAAATTCAGTACGCGTATCAGTGCCAACGTTAACTGCGCGCTCTTGGTTATTAGACATCGCGACAGCTGTAATCACTACGCTGATTATAATCGTCGTCAGTATAATAACGATAAACCAAAAGACATTAATCTGTAGAGATTTAAGCCTATGGCCGACATTCTTTTCATTGTTTTCTTCGCTCAACTTATGCACCTAATTTCTACTACGTATATTACTCATATATTATCAGTTTCTTTCATCAAATAAAAGAAAGAACAGTGAAATCACTGTTCTTCGATAAATGGTACTGCTGCATCAAGTGCAACTTCAATCATATCGTTGAATGTTGTTTGTCTTTCCTCAGCAGTTGTTACTTCTCCAGTTATTAAGTGGTCAGAGATTGTTAAGATTGCTAGCGCTCTTGCTTTGTACTCTTGAGCGATTGTAAATAAGGCTGCTGACTCCATCTCAACTGCAAGTACACCGTAATCTGCAAGTTGTTTTGTGTCAGTCTTAGTATCATAGAATGAATCGGCAGTATAAACGTTACCTACCTTAACATCTAATCCACGCTTTTTAGCTTCATTGTAAGATGTTAATAGTAAGTCAAAGTCTGATGTTGGTGCATAAGAAACATTGTTGAAAAGTTTAGCATTTTGATAAGAATCTGTCGTTGCACTTTGGGCAATGACAACATCTCTAACTTTTACTTCTTCTTTAAGGGCACCAGCAGTACCAACACGAATTAAGTTCTTAACACCGTATTCACGCATAAGCTCGTGAATGTAAATAGATATAGATGGGACACCCATACCTGTACCTTGAACTGAAATTCTTTTACCTTTGTATGTCCCGGTATAACCGAACATGTTACGAACTTCGTTATAGCAAACAACATCTTCTAAAAATGTTTCAGCAATATACTTTGCACGTAGTGGGTCACCTGGTAGTAAAATAGTGTCTGCAATATCGCCTTGTTTTGCATTAATGTGAATACTCATCTTGTCATCTCCTTAAGATTTTAGCCATTCTTTATATTCAAAAAAACTTTCATCGAACGTATCTAATGATATATGAAGATAAGGGTTCTTTTCAAGATAATCTGAAATTTCTCCGTAATCTTTTGAGTGCTTGGGAAATGATAGATCTTCTGAAATGTGTGTTGCAAGTTTACCGATGTCCGTTTTTGCACCCACTTCAGTTTTCATATATTGGTAATATGAGCGATCTTTCATCTATTTATTTTCTTCCAACAAATTGACAAACTCACCGTAACCTTGACTCTCGAGCTCACTTTTTGGAATGAAATCAATTGCCGCTGAATTAATGCAGTAGCGAAGTCCACCTGTTTCCTTTGGACCGTCAGGAAAAACATGGCCTAGATGTGAATCAGAGCTCTCACTTCTCACTTCTGTACGACGCATACCAAAAGAAGTGTCTACATGTTCAGAAACATCCCCTTCATCAAGAGATTTAGAGAAGCTTGGCCAACCACATGATGAATCAAATTTATCTTTAGATGTGAATAGAGGTTTTCCACTTAACTTATCTACATAGATACCTTCTTCAAAATGCTTCCAGTATTCATTTTCAAATGGTGCTTCCGTTCCATTTTCTTTCATGACCTGACGTTCTAAGTCAGATAATTCTTCTACACTTTTTCTTGCCATTATTTTTCACCCCATATATTTTCTATAAATCCTTGGCGACCAGAACCTTTATAATACGCCTTGTAGTGACCTTGGTTTTTCTTGTAGAAGTCTTGGTGCTCCTCTTCTGCTGGATAGAAGTTTTTATAAGGTAGCACTGGCGTTTTAATTGGGCCAGGGAAAATGTTTTGTGAATCGAGTTCTTCTATGACTGCTTCTGCAGTTTCCTTTTGTGCTTGATCGTGATAGAAGATTGCTGGTCTGTACTGTGGACCTCTGTCTCCAAACTGACCGTTAGTATCAGTCGGATCAAATGTTTTAAAGAAGATTTCTAAAACTTCTCTATAGGAAATGATAGAGTCATCAAATTCAACTTGAACAGCTTCTACGTGATCTGTTGTTCCTGTTGAGATTAATTCATATGATGGATTTTCTTCTTCACCGTTAGAATAGCCTGATGTAATCTGTTTCACACCGTCCCACTGATCAAATGGTTTAACTAAACACCAGAAACATCCGCCGGCTAAAGTTGCTATTGTCATAATGTGCCTCCTAGAAAATGTTGTTAATTGAAAAATACCATGTGTCGGCTTCATAGTCTATTTTGTTGACTTGTAGGCCGATGCCAAAATACTGTTCAAAGATCTTCGTATCAATGATAAGTTCTTTTTTACCATCCGCCATGGTGATCCCTTCAGGTAAATCTAAAAAGGTCTTAAGTGCAGAATATAAGGTGTCTTCACTTAAGGGTAAATCCGCTAAGTTTAAGTCTGTTAATGGAATGACAATGTTGTCGCCATCAACAATTGGTGCACCTCGAACTGATGAGCGAATGGGAATGCCTAAGACCCGAGATTCAATATTGACCGTTACTCCTGATGTGTCTATGTCAACATTAAAGTTTTCATAGGGTAGATTGTCATTGATTAGTGTTTCTATTGTTTGGTTCGGTAAGATGAATGTAAGTGCTTGAGGCGAATTTTCTGTTCCCGTCAAATCACTTTCCTCATAGTCCTGGTTAAAAAATGAGGCGACAATGACAACGATAATTAGGTTGATTAAAAGTAGCGTAAAGAATAATATCATCCATAGTTTGTGCATCATACTTTACCTTCTCACAAGATGATAAAAGGTATGAGGATATATATTCTTATCATCTACTACGCCTTTTTCTTCGTCTTTAATTTCCCAATCATTCATATTATAATTCGGGAAAAATGTGTCACCGCCGAAAGTCTCATCAATGACTGTGACATACATCTCGTCAACTATATGCATGGTTTGTTCGTAGATGGTTGCTCCACCGAAGATAAATACTTTACCAGGAAGTTTTTCAATCTCATCAATGTGATGAATGATTTCAACACCATCTCTTTGATAGTTTTTATCAGAAGTTAAAACGACATTTGTCCGATTTGGTAAGGGTCTCCCTAGAGTATCGAATGTTTTTCTTCCCATGACGATAGTTTGATTGGTTGTCAGCTTCTTAACATGCTTTAGGTCATTTGGCAGTGACCAAGGCATGTCGCCATTAAAGCCGATAACATTTTGATTAGCGTGTGCAACAATTAATGCAACCATAGTGCCTCCTAAACTGCAATCGGCGCTTTAATAGCCGGGTGCGATTGATAATCTATAATTTCTAAGTCTTCATATTCCAAGTCAAATATTGATTTGTCAGTGTGAATGACAAGTTTTGGAGGGTCATAGCTCGTGCGTTCAAGCTGTGTATTGACTGCTTCAAAATGATTAGAGTAGATATGGGTATCACCAATTGTGTGAACAAACTCCCCAACCTCATAACCCGTTTCACGAGCAATTAAACAAAGCAGTAAGCTATAACTGGCAATATTAAACGGTACCCCTAAAAATACATCGCCTGAGCGTTGATAGAGCTGTAAGCTTAACTTATTTTCACTGACGTAAAATTGGAAGAGTGTATGACAAGGCGGCAGTGCCATCGTTTCGATTTCAGCTGGATTCCATGCACTGACAATATGACGTCTCGAATCAGGTTTAGTTTTAATCCCCTCAATCAAATTTTTGATTTGATCGATGACGACGCCGTCTTTGCCTTCCCAATGACGCCATTGTTTACCGTAGACGTTACCCAATGTGCCGTATTTTTGGCTAAATTCATCATCGTTTAAAATACGTGCTTTAAATTTCGCCATTTCTTCATCATAAACTGCTTTAAAGTCCGGGTCTTTCAAGGATCGGTGTCCAAAGTCAGTCATATCTTCACCAAGATAATCATTAGACTCTACATAATTTTTAAAGGCCCATTCATTCCAAATATTATTATTGTATTCAAGTAAATACTTGATGTTCGTATCGCCTCTTAAGAACCAGATTAGCTCTGTTGCAAGTAATTTAAAAGATACTTTCTTGGTCGTTAATAAGGGAAACCCTTCACTTAAATCAAAGCGCATCTGATGACCGAAAATTGATTTTGTACCTGTATTTGTGCGATCATTCTTAGTCGTTCCCGCATCTAGTATGCGTTCGAGTAACTGGTGATAAGCTAGGTCAAAGGAATTCATAAAACCACCCTTTTCTTTTATAGTTTAATTCTATATAATTAATATTAATGAATGAGTAAAACAATTAGTTTGGAGTGCTGAAGATGGAAATCTTATTTACAATTGGTTTATCTTTACTAGCATTATACATGATTAGTATGTGCATTTACGAATAAGTCATTCTAAAAGTGTAAAAAAGGAAAGGGAATATTCCCTTTCCTTTTTATTTTGCACAATGTGTATCAAAAGCGTCTTTGATGTCTGTCATAATATCTTCGATAGCTCTGTTCTCTATATCTGAACGACCTAAGAAACTTACGAGTTCCTGTCCTTTAAATAAGGCCATAGATGGACTCGATGCAGGTTTATCTATATACCCTCTTAGCGTTTCAGTTGCAGGTCTTTCTTGACCAGCGAAAACTGTTGCCAAACGGTCTGGCTTAATCGGATTTTGGCTGGCAACTGTTACTGCTGCTGGACGCGCTAAACCTGCTGCACAACCACAAACGCTATTAATCACAACAAAAGTGGTCGTATCATCATTTGCGTCTTTCATATATTGATCTACGTCCGATGGCTCTAAGAGTTCAGTAAAGTCATAGTTCGTTAGTTCTCGTCTCATCGGTTCTGCTATTTCTCTCATGTAAGCTTGATATGCATCCATACTTATCTCTCCCTGTTCTGCATTTGTTTCCACACACTGCCGAGTGCTGACTCGCCTTCTTCGATTCTCGTAATCGCCATTTCTATTTGTAATCTGACGTCATATTGAGGGTCGTTTTGGTGTGTCCTTAAAATAGGTAGACTTGATTCATCACCGGTCTCATAGATAAACATCGCTGCACGCCAACGGATGATCGGGCTTGTGTCATTTAGGGCTTGGTACATATCATCTAGCCCTTCTTTAAAGCCTAAGTCACTATAAGCATCTGCTGCCGTACGTCTAACAGGAATCGCTTTGTCTTCTATTGCTTTATTTAAATAAGGCAAGGTGTTTTTAGACTCAATCATCGCCAAGAGGCCAACCGCCATACGACGTACTTGAAGCTTTTCATCTTCTAGTGCATAAGCTAAAAACTCATAGTCACTTTCATCTGGTGTGTCGTAGTGATTTAACATATACAGACGAGTTTTCCAGTCCGGTGCATTTTTAAAGTCATCTATTGATACTTTAAAGTATTTTTTCGGTTCTGGCTGAATTTTTGCTTGAGCCTCTTTAACTAATTGATCGAGTCGCTCCATAGGGTAGAGCGCATCCATTTCTTCAGTCAATTCTTCAAGGACTGCTTCGCTCGTACCATATCTGACTTGTAAATCCACCCACTTACGGCCGAAGATAATATTGTCTTCAGGAAGTGTCGCTTGTTCAACCGCCTGTGTAAATTTTTCAGATAAAGCACGACGATGTTCCTCACCATCATTTATTTTTAATTGATAAGGAATATTTTTAAACATGAGCACCTGAGCGGTCACTTCACCAAAGTTAGACTCAGGTGTTAGACTTTTTTTGAATCACCATCCGAGCCTTCGTTAAATACTGCTTCAATTTGTGGAATTAAAGTGTCCCAATCCACTTTAGGACTCTTATCTACTGATATAAAATCCATAGCATGAAAGACGCTCGTCACATCTTCTAATTCTAAAACACGCGCAATAAAAGCTGGCGTATCCTCTGTGATTTCTCTATACGTCGATGATTTCATATCGTCTTTCGGTTCACTTACAGTAATTTTCATAGTATTTGGACTTGGTGTTGGTTCTATTCTTACAATTTCCATATTGTTGCCTCCATCTATAATTTGTTACCTTGCATTTTCATTTCAATACCCACTGAGCATTCACTGATGCAAAATGCATGAGCACTGGCCTTGCTGCCTTCCTCACGATTTCTTTGTTTAAGCAGGCAGCCTTTACAATATCTTTTCTCTAAGTAATTAATTTTTTCAAGTGCTTCTGTGTTCATTGTCATACCTCATTACTAAAATTCGCTAGTGACATACTTCTACTTAATAATTATAGACTTTTCTTCTCTTTATATAAACGGTCTTTTGCAATTTGATCTGCTCGACTGTTCTTCTTTCTCGGTGTATACGAAACGATAAACATATCCATATGCCGTGTCAATCCAATGACCTGATCAAAATAAAATTTAAATACTTTATTTTTGACGAAGTTTTTATCGAACGAATCAACAATAATTTTAGAATCAGTATAAACGATTAGTGAGGTAATTTTAAGTTTTAAGGCTTCTTCAACTCCAAAGGCCAAACTTGCCCATTCCGCTTGGTGGTTATCCATCTCTCCTAAGAATATGGAGGCACTGTGGTCAAGTTTTTCACCCGTAATCACAATGCCACCCGCTGAGAGCTTTGGCGACATACTAGCAGCAGCGTCAATATACATGATTGCCATAATTATACTAACTTCAATGAACCTAAGTATTTTTCAGTGATTCTTAGGTCATAGTCCTGGAGTACTTTAATCGTTTGAGCTTCATCATAGATATACTGACTATTGGCTAGAAGCTGATCCATTTTTAAAGGCACATCCTTAATGATTTCAGCAAGACGAAGTGACATATTTAGTGACTCTAAGTCAGCCTGTATTTTGTCTTGCATTTTTGGTGTGAGTGTATCAAGTGTGTTTAGAAGATTTTCAACTGAGCCATGTGTCTGAATTAATTTTAAAGCTGTCTTCTCTCCGATACCCTGAACACCTGAATAGCCGTCGCTCGTATCACCCATCAAGGCTTTCACATCAATAAACTGCCGTGGGTGAATGCCGAACTGTTCTGTAAAAGTCGCCATATCGTAGTGATGATACTCTGTATAGCCTTTTTTTGTTAAAAGTATTTTATTGGTGTTGTTAATTAACTGTAGAAGGTCTCTATCTCCACTGACAATAGTTAAGTCATCTATATGTGTAGAGACCGTCCCTATCACATCATCGGCTTCATATCCGATGACGCCTTCTTGATGAAAGCCGAGGTCGTGCATGACGTTTTTAATCAGATCGAACTGGGGTTTTAATTCCTCAGGCGGTGCTGGACGGTTTGCTTTATAACCATCGAACCACTCATTACGAACTGATTTTGAGCCCATATCCCAGGCGATGATCACATTTTTTGCACCGGTAATTTCTAAGAGTTTAAAGGTATGTCTCAACATGCCTTGTACACCGTTTGTTGGTTGGTCTTTACTGTTATACATGAATTGATTACGAAAGCTCGTAGCAAAAAAATGTCTAAATAAGAGTGCCATGCCGTCGATGATGATAGTTTGTCCAGTCATTACTTCACTCCTCTATTATTAAATCAGTAAGATTACTATAAAGTGTTTGATCGGCTTTATAATCTTCTTCTGAAATTTCTTTTACAGGTTCTCTTAGCGCTTTATAAACTTGAGCTTTTTCATCCATAAATTGCAAATCCAGTCGTTCAAGATAGTCTTTTGTTAAGGAAACCATATCACCTTCAAGTGCCTCTATATTAATACTCGCACTTAAGTCCTTCGCTAAATCGAGTAAGGTATTTCTAAAGCTTGATGAATCCTTACGGTTTTTATAGAGTGCCTTTTCATATGATTGAAGCACAGTTTCGTCAATTTGAATTTTGGGTTCATCCGCATATGCGGTGTCTATTGATAATGAACCAGCACTACCAAATTCACCGAGACGTTCATTAAACTGTATCAATCTTTGATTTGTTAAATTATCTGCTTGTCTATAAATCGCATTAAAGGCAACGCCAGTTTCCAGTGTTAAATAGCTATCTATATTTTTACTAACCAAGGCAGAATGTTTACTCAGATAGTGCTTATCTCTCATCTCAGAAACTGTAATTAAACCTTTTAGATGATCATAGACTTGAAGTTCTAAACGTTTTGGTAGATAAGTTAAGATAATATCAATTTCTTGTTTTAATACTTTTATAAATTGCTTGGCGCTCAAGCTTTCTATCTCTGACTTTAGCGCATTTCTACCTTCAATAATTCTTTGGCGCTCTTGTCCACTATCTTCAAACTGTTTAATATTACTAGCAACAGTATTGATTAACTGATTTGTCGTTTCACTTAATGTTCTTAATTGAACATTCCTTGCTTGTTGATCAGCGATTTTTCTGATGTCAGTTTTCGCTAGATCGAAGTCGTGATCACCAGATTGGATCGCTTTTTTAGAAGACACAGGATATATAACATGTTTAATCTGTAATTTATTTAAGGCATTCGCCATATAGTCGATGACTTTTTCCTTGTCGTCTTCTGACTTCATAAGATCTACCGCGTTAATAATAAAAATCAGCGGGAAATCTTCCCCTTTTAATGATTGAATATATTTCAAGAAGGTTTCGTCTGAACGTGAAAATACATGATTGTAATAAGAAACATAAATAATCATATCACTTTGACTGATGATATCTCTTGTTTCTGATGTATGTCTTTGGTTGATTGAATTGATACCTGGTGAATCAATGAGATTATAATGCTTAGTAATTTCATTAGGAATAGATACATTTGCTTTATGAATGAAGGTGGCATCCTCATCATTACTAATCATTTCTATTAAGGTATCTGTATCAAAATCTTGCTTACTATTTAGAATAGGTTCGTATTGATCGTATTTATTTAATAAGCCTCTAAGTAAGGGTTTATAAGTTTCTTGAACTTTATCAATGTTTGCTTTCATCCATTTTTTATAACCCTTTACTGTGTCATGTGTTTCACCAGATAAGGTTTGTAGTGTTTCAGTGAGATCTGCTTCTGACTTCATCTCCCCTGAACTCGACTTGTTATCGTTGATTTCTGTTATAGTCGCGGTCGTTGGATTCGGACTTGTTGTTAGACGGGCCTGACCCAGTAAGGCATTAATAAAGGTCGTCTTACCCGCACTAAAACCACCAAACACACTGATATTCGCCTTGCCAGTTTCTATTCTATGCACTTTATGATCAATTAAGTGCTTAAAGTTGTTATAGCGAGGTAAATTTTCTAGTTGTTGACTCACTTGTTTAAAATAATCAACTGAATATGTTTCATTATTATCGACAGTAAAATTATTATGTCTACTTTCTATATCGTCTTGAACTATATCTGTTGAAGTATCAATTTCGATTTCTTCTGTTAGATTCAGCTTATCTAATTCGTCATCCATATGAATATATAGATGCTGGTAGTTTTTTGTTGTAAGAGATTCGAGTAATTCAAGAAGTTGTTTGACTTCGACGTACAAAGATTTTTCATGTTCTAGTGTAGAAGATGCTTTTGTCTCCCCCATATTCTCAACCGTTAGTTGAGAGAGGTGGCTTTTTGCTTTTGTTGATACTTCTCTTTCTAAAGTAGATTTCAATTTGTCAAAGTAGTTTTTAATATAGCTCTGGTTTAAGGAAATATTTTCATCTTTTCCAAGTAAGTCGCTATGCCACTCATATTTAAAGGGTGGACCACTTAAGCCGAGTGTTTTATAGAGATTGTTCACATTGGCGTTGATTTCTGTATCGATAACTTTCTGGATGACTTCCTTTATATCATTTACAGATGTATTTAACATCTCTTCTTCTTTTTTCTTTTTACCAAATAGTCCTGTAGGTTTCTTCTCACCTGCTTGTATCTTTAAATATTCTATGATGGTATCCTTAACTTGATGGGGAAAAATATAAGCGTCTTTCACTAGCTTTCTTACATTATCCTTAACATGGTCTTCTAATACTGCTTGGTCGGATCTTAAATCGTCCAAATGTGCTTCGTTAATTTCTTGTTCCAAGTAATGGATTCGTTCTTTAGCACGTTCAAGGTTTAGTGGACGATCCGTATTCAAATTATGTTCAACCGCGTCTATCTTGTCTTCTAAGTATTCAATCTGTTTCTGTTCGATATTATGCATAATTCTCTGGTCGTATCGTTCGGCCATTTCCTTACGACTTTCTATTTCTTTAATATAAGTTTTTAAGTTGTCAAT
The DNA here is from genome assembly GCF_036665975.1 of Jeotgalicoccus huakuii. NCBI lineage: Bacteria > Bacillati > Bacillota > Bacilli > Caryophanales > Staphylococcaceae > Jeotgalicoccus > Jeotgalicoccus huakuii. Next base: position 36,449 of record NZ_JAVIYN010000010.1, read on the forward strand.
CTGGTTATAAGGTGTGTCGTATATAGATGTAGTAAAAATGTGTTCAGGATGAATGTCCCAATTATCTAGTGTACTTTTTACACGACTTAGAAATGTATCTAAAGTCAGTTCATGGTCATCATGCTTATCAATCTGATTGATGATGAGACATAGTGGAATGTTCAATTCCTGTATCTCTCTCAGGAGTTTTAAATTATGTTCACTTTCCACATGATTATATTCCACAGTAAAGAAGATGACATCACTGTTAAGTAAAAAACGATTGGCAGATTCTTCGTGGCTACTTGTGTTAGAATCTACACCTGGTGTATCTTGAAACACTGTATTTATATTGAAATCATCATGTTGAACGTCCATTGTAATTGCTTGGATATCTAGATCTAGAGTGTTGAGAATTTTTAACTCATCATAATCATTTACTGTTGCATATTGATATTGATTAATAAAAGCCTCAATCTTATTATCTTCACTGATTTGAACACTGACTGTGTTACTTGTCGTTGGTACCGGTGAGGATGGTAAAATATCCATACCAATTAAATGATTGATTAAGCTTGATTTCCCCGCAGAGTAATGGCCAATAAAAGAGAATACTAGTTGTTCGTTGTATGTCTTTTGTATGGCATGATCAATTTGAGATACAAGTACATCATTATCTGATTTTAGTATTTCTTTTTTTAACTTATATAAACGATTTAGTGTTTCTTTTTCTTCCCCTTGTGCTGACAACGATTACTTCACTCCCCAGTATTGGTAAAAGGTTGTTTCAATATAGCCATTAAATAATTTTCTGCGTTTTGTCGCTTTCTTCCCTACGATTTGTTCAAATTCTTTGTTTGAAGTCATTAGATATACATTTAGGTTTGGGAAATTAGTCATTAGTTCCCCTATTTTGGCGTACATTTGTTCAACGGCTTTCGCCTCACCAATGCGTTCACCGTATGGTGGATTGGTAATTATTTGTGCATGCTCATCAACATGATCTAAATCATGTATGTCTAATACGCCAAAATGAATATCATCATCTAGGCCGACTTCTTCTGCATTTTTCTTAGCGATCTTAATCATATCGATGTGGATATCAGTCGCATATATTTTAACTTCCTTATCGTAATCCGCTTGTTCTTCACATTCAGTGCGTAACTGTGTCCATAAGTCTTCAGGGATAATATCCCATGATTCACTATCAAAACTGCGGTTCGAACCTGGTGCAATATTTCTTGCCATCATCGCTGCTTCAAGCGCAATCGTTCCTGAGCCTGTAAATGGATCATAGAGTGTATTTGTACCATCGTAGTTTGCAAGTTTTAACATGCTTGCAGCGAGTGTTTCCTTGATTGGTGCTTCCCCTTGCCCGACACGATAACCACGTTTATGTAGTGCATCACCACTAGTATCAACAGTAAGAATCGCGCGGTCTTTTAGTATATTAATATCGATTTTATATCTTGGTCCGTCTTCTGGTAGTTTCCCCGTCATTTTAAAGGCATCCTTTAAGTGTTCAACAATTGCCTTCTTCGTGATTCTCTGCACGTCAGGTACACTATATAAAGTCGACTTATGTGAACGTCCTGTTACTGGGAACATTGCATTAGGCCCGAGCACATCGGATAGTGGCAAAGCTTTAACCTTCTCGAATAGTTCGTCAAAGGTCTTGACCTCGAAGTCTCCAAGGATAATTCTAATACGGTCAACAGTACGTAACTTTAAGTTGGTTTCTACAATGGTCTTCTCATCCCCATTAAAATAAACACGTCCATTTTCTAATTCTGTTGAAAGCCCTAAAGATTTAATTTCTTCTGAAACCACTTTTTCAAGTCCCATCGGTGTATTAACAATAAATTTAAAGTTCATATAAGAAGCTCCTAAAGTTTGATTTGTCTATATTATAGTATGAAAATAGGCATAAAAAAAGCTCTCCTGTTCGGAGAGCGTCTAGTCCGGTTTCTCTATAAGCCATGTTCTGTACCGCTGTGCTAATAGCGTGCACTAGTATACACTCGCACATTGGTGATAATCATCTGTCTATATTATTTAAAAATAATATCTCTCCGTCAGTTGAATTCCTGTTGGAAAGTGCTCCTACCTAATTTGGATTGCTCACTCGAGGGGTTTACCGCGTTCCACCTTCAGCATTTCTTTTGAAGTTCGTCACTGTGGCACTTTTAAAGCTACTCTATTCATATGATAAAATCACTTAGAATATTTCACAGCCGTCAAGATATAAATATCATTGCCCAGACTTATTGTTTCGTCTGGCACGAACACTACGATCATCTCAGATCGTGTGAGCATGGACTTTCCTCTATACATCAAAATGCATAGCGATTATCCGAGTTACCGTTCATTTACTTGCTGTTTACTTTTCTGATTTACCAAATACCTGTTTTTCAAGACTAGATAAACGTTTTAAAATATCGATTTGTTGACTCTGCCCACCAGAACCTTGAGTTCTAGAATTGGTTGCTACCCTCACACGAAGATCTTCAACCTCTTTTTTTAGACGAGCGTTTTCTTCTTCTAATTTCTTAATGTTGTTATTCATGTCTGCCATTTTTTGATAGTCGCTGATGACATCATCAAGAAAACTATCTACTTCGATCGGTTTAAAACCTCTCACCGATTTTTCGAATTCCTTTTCGAATATATCTTTAGCAGACAGCTTTAGCGTATAATCACTCATCTCTTACACCTCTCAACTATCATATCTATCGTTGACGAAATAATTAATATCGTCAAATTGTATTCTTTCAATATTATACTGATTCTTCTCATTTAATTCAAGCATAAGACTAAATATATATTTTAAGTTTGTCTCTGTTTCACTATCATAGACAATATAACCATAGTCTGTATGTTCAGTAATAAAGGCATTAATGGCTCTAAACATTGATGGGTCCTTATAGGGCCGGTCAAAGATGAATTTATGGAAATCAGCGTGTGCTAAAATATTATTGAGTTCGATCTTATGGCTTTCAGAATAGCGGTCATCAAATTCATGAAATGGCTTTAAGACGCCGAGCTTAATATCATAGTCTTTTTTTAAGTCTATAATTTCATTGGCTGCGTACATTTCTATACCTGTGTAGCCTTGAATAATAAACCATTCAGTACCTTCCTCAATTAAGCGAATAATTGAGGACCTAAGAAAGTCTCTTAATACTTTTACTTCAGGTTGACTATCCTTAAAGATACCGAGTTCATAATGCCGGTAGCCTGTAATGAAAACTCTCATATTAAACCTTCTTTATGGGCATGGTTAATCCACATATTTATATATTTGTATTTTTCATGATACAGCTTTAAACTAAAACGTGAAATATGACAACTCATTAAGAGTTCCATAAGCTCTTCAAACATTGTAATTTTAACCTTTTCAGTTAAACGATGATCAGTGTTGAAGTTTTCGATGTTATAAGCAAGCTTTTTATTTTTATCGAGAAAAGGTTTGATGTCTTGGTCGAAATCGAAGACTTCTCCTTCCTTGCTGAGTGCATAACGTCGATCGAGTTCATCTAAAAGATGATGATAGTCTTCGAATGTATACTCACTTGACATTCCTTTTTCACCACCTATAATAATGAAATGTTAATCAAATTCTAATAAATATATTATAATTAGTATATATAATAATAGTTTGGAGTGCGAATAAATGAAATATCCTCAGGGCATTAAAGCACGTCAAAAACCAAAATCAAATGGCAAAGTGTCTTATGGCCAACGCGGGATGACCTTAGAGAAGGATATTGATAAGACGAATCAGTATTATTTGGATACGAAAAAAGCGGTTATTCATAAGAAGCCAACACCGGTCCAAATCGTTAATGTTGATTATCCTTCTAGAAACAAAGCAAAGATTACTGAAGCGTATTTCAAGGTTCCGTCAACTAGTGACTATAACGGCATATATAAAGGGAAATACATCGACTTTGAAGCGAAGGAAACTCGTAATAAAACACGCTTTCCTTTCATTAATATACACGCCCATCAAGTCGAACATATGAGAGCATGTCATAATACCGGTGGCATTGTCTTTTTAATTATTAAGTTTACAGTCTATGATGAAGTATTTCTTTATCCTTTTGAACATTTTGTCAAACATTGGGACAACTTTATGGCTGATGGACGTAAATCAATACCTTATGAAGATATTAAAAATGAGAGTATTTTACTACCAATAAAATACAATCCGCGTTATGATTATTTAGCTGCACTTGAAGAATTTTATAGTGAAATGGAGTAATATATATGGAATCGAATTTTAAAAGGAGCAAAGACCCGAAAAATAAAGATAAGAATCGGTCTAAAAGCTCATCTAAATCATCGATTATAAAAAAGGTACTATTATATGGTGGACTGATTGTATTAATTGGATTAGTTATCGGTGCAGTCTTATTTGCCTACTACGCTTCACAGGCACCCGCATTTAGTGAAGAAAAGTTAAAGGACCCTGTCCCAGCGGAAATATACGACCGTAATGATAATTTAGTCACCACCTTGCATACTGGACAAAAACGGGAGTATGTCAGCATTGAAGATGTACCTGACCACGTGACTGATGCCGTCTTAGCGATTGAAGATAATCGTTTCTATGAACACGGTGCGATGGACTTTGTTAGGTTGGGTGGTGCAGTCATTTCTAACTTTACAGATGGCTTTGCCTCTCAAGGTGCGTCAACAATTACACAACAAGTAGTTAAACGTGCCTTCTTAACTGAAGAACAGACGCTAGAACGTAAAGCTCAAGAAGCATATTTAGCCTACCGACTTGAACAAGAGTATTCAAAAGATGACATTTTAGAGATGTACTTAAACAAAATATACTATTCAGATGGTATATACGGTATTCGTACAGCAAGCCTCTACTACTTTGATAAGGAACTTGCAGATTTAAACTTAAAAGAAGCGGCGTACTTAGCAGGTTTATCTAACCTGCCTAACGTTTACAACCTTTACGTTGATCCAGAAGCCGCACAGTCTAGAACAGAAACAGTCCTATACATGATGTTAGAACATGAGAGAATTACACAAGAACAGTATGATGAAGCGATGAACACAGACTTAACAGCAAACTTAGTTCAACGTGATGAGTCAGATCGAGCCGTTGCTGAAGAAGAAGATCCTGAATATGCATCTTACATTAATTACGTTAAGACAGAAATCCAACAACATGATGAATTTAGAAACAGAGATATCAATGAAGTCTTAAATAGTGGAATTAAGATCTATACCAATATGGATTCTGAAATTCAGTCGTATCTACAAAATATGGCTAACAATAGAAACTATTACTACAATGAGAAGTTCCAAAGTGATGACTTTAATCTAGCATCAACCATCTTAGATACAAATTCTGGTGGCTTAGTAGCAATGACTGGTGGCCGTGATTACCAAGAAGTTGTGGATCAAAACTTGTCATTAGTTCAACATAATGTCGGTTCAACTATGAAACCATTCTTAAGTTACGGACCTGCAATTGAGCATATGGACTGGGCAACAAATCACCAACTACAAGATGAACAGTCATACAACCCTGAAGATAGTCCAAACAACACGGTATATAACTATGACAATCAAGGACACGGTAATGTCACTATGAGAGATGCCTTGAGACAAAGTTTCAACGTCCCAGCAGTTAAAGCCTTTGAAGCGGTTCAGGAAGAAGCGGGTAACGATGTCCCTAGAGAATTCGCAAAAGAAGTTGGTTTAGATTACGATACTAAGCTTGACGGTGAATACACAGTATCATTTAATGATGTACTCGGTGGTGGAGAATCACGATTCAGTCCCCTACAGATGGCACAAGCCTATGCAACTTTAGGTAATAATGGTGAATTCAATGAAGCACAATCCATTCGTCACATCGTCACTGATGAAGGTGAGACTGTCGAGTTTGAAAATGAATCCCATCAAGCCATGAAAGATTCAACAGCTTACATGTTAACAGATATGTTGAAAGATACTTTTGCAAACAATGGTAGTGCAGACTACATTCAAATGAATGGCCTAAACATTGCAGCGAAAACAGGTACAACATCACTAGATACTTCCATACTTGAAGAAAATGATCTGCCTTCAAACAGTGCCAAAGACGCTTGGATTGTTGGATATACACCAGAATATACAATGAGTGTATGGACAGGATTCGATAATGCCAATGCAGGATATTCAGAAGACAAGCTATTTATCGGAACAGATGAACACATTACACCACAGTGGTTCTTTAGAGATATTATGCAGTACATTAGTACATTTAATGGCCAGGACTTTGAACAGCCAGACTCCGTCGAACAGATTAATGGTAACGAGCTTGCTGTTGCAGATGCGAGTGGCGGTGGATTATTTAACAGAAATAATAACTCAAATAATAATTCAAACAGTAACTCTAATAGTAATAGCAATAATGATAGCGATAGTAACAGTGATTCATCAGGCGGTGCCTGGTCTTGGCAATATAACGAAGATGGGGAAATTGAAACTGAAGGTGACGTGCCAGAAGGTGAATTACCGGATGATGCAGAACTCGCAGAACCATCTGAAGACAGCGGATCTTCAACGACTGAAGAAGAACCAACTGATGAGGAGACCGAATCAGAATCAAGCAGTGAACCAGAACCTGACTCTGAACCTGCGGCAGAATCCGAATCACATTCATCATCAGAAGAAGAATCCACTACTACAACTGAAGAGGAAGAATAAAAAAACGCTAGACTCTTTCCTGAGAGTCTAGCATTTTTTATGGGTGCGTGTATGAAGTGGTGATGAAGAATGCTCATCACCAACCAAACACAAACCCCGTAAATATCACGACTACTTTACCAGACCTTTTTTCAAGCGTTTTTGCCCTTCTCTACACTCTTCTAAGAGCGGACACTCATGACACTTAGGTGCCCTGGCTAAACAGTGGTATCGTCCAAAGAAGATGAGTTGATGATGGGTCTTACTCCATCTTTCAGGCGGAATTTTGCGCATTAAGGTCTCTTCTACTTCTAAGGGTGAATCTTTATAACGTGCGATGCCTAAGCGTTTAGAAATGCGTTCGACATGGGTGTCAACAGCAATTCTTGGCGTGTCAAAAGCTACAGATAATACAACATTTGCAGTCTTTCTACCCACACCTGCTAAGGAAATTAGGTCATCGTAGTTATTGGGAATTTCTCCATTGAATTTTTCGATTAAGTCTCTGCATAATTTTTGGATATTTTTTGCCTTATTACGATAAAGTCCAATCGTCTTTATATATGACTCAATTACTTCGACGTCGACTGCTAAATAATCTTCTGGAGTTTTAAATCTTTCAAATAAGCCTTTAGTCACTCGGTTTACACCAACATCTGTCGTCTGTGCACTAAGTAAGACTGCAATCGTCAACTCGAAGGGGTTCGTGTAGTTTAATTCTGCTTCTGCCTCTGGAAACATCTCCGCAATCACATCGATCATTTCCATTGTCTTTTTCTTACTCGTTGTCAAGTCTTTCCCCCCGATCTAGCCATGAAATTACAGGTAAGCCTGTTCCTTTTTGGTCTTCACTTTTGGATGTACTTAGTAAAATTCGTTCAACATATTGCAGCGATGTAATATTCGATTTATATGCCACGTCTACAGCATTCATTATATCTTCAACTTGATAGTTAGAATCATTAATCCAACTGTTTAGACGCTGATACTCATTTGGACTAATCGTACGGCCATAGAGATTTTCAATATAGTCGAACATTTCTCTTAATGATTTTTCATCTTTTTGTGGTGCTTCAACAGTGTTATAAATAAAATCTTCTAAACGCTTGTATAAAGGTTCAAAGTTAAAGCGTTCAACATAGCCATCTTCTTTTTTTATGGTCTGGAGTTCGATGCACTTTTCTTTAATTAACAATTGAATAATCCGAGTGAGTTCACTTTGATTTAGTGTGGTGCCCTTAATCAGTTCACTAAATTCAGGGGCTTCGTCTGTCTGACGATCATTTTCAATCATCTTTATTAGGATAATTAAACTTTGTTCGTCTAATCCTAATTCACTATAGTGATCAAGTAAGATTTTGTTTACCGGAACTGTAATGTATTTAATATAAGATTGTTCCATAGAATAATCTCCAATCATATAAAGGAGACATTAGCTGTGCTAACGTCTCCGTGTCATTTATGGGTATAGACGGTTTAATAATCTTGGGAATGGTGCGGTTTCTCTAACATGTTGAACACCTGAGAACCATGCAACTGCACGCTCTAAACCAAGACCGAAGCCTGAATGCGGCACACTACCATATTTACGTAGATCTAAGTACCATTCATAGGCGTCTAGGTTTAAGCCTGAATCGATGATTCTTTGTTTAAGTTCATCGTAGTCATGAATACGTTCACTACCACCGATAATCTCACCGTAACCTTCTGGTGCAATTAAATCTGCACAAAGTACTGTACGTGGGTCTTCAGGGTTAGTACTCATATAGAAAGATTTAATTTCTTTTGGATAATTTACGATAAAGACCGGTTTCTCAAAGCTGTTTGCAATCTCAGTTTCATGTGGAGAACCGAAGTCATCGCCCCACTCAATATCATCAAATCCTTTTTCGTGTAAGAGGTCAATGGCCTCTGTATAAGTGATTCTAGGGAACGGTGCTTTGATCTTTTCAAGCGCTGTAGTATCACGTCCAAGAGCCTCTAAATCCAGTTTACAATGCTCTAAAACATTTTTAGCTAGATATTCAACATATTGTTCTTGAACAACTAAGCTATCCTCGTGATCATAGAACGCCATTTCTGGTTCAATCATCCAAAACTCAATCAAGTGACGACGCGTTTTAGACTTCTCAGCACGGAAAGTAGGACCGAAAGTAAAGACTTTACCATGCGCCATTGCAGCAGCTTCAGCGTACAACTGACCACTTTGTGAAAGGTATGCATCTTCATCAAAGTATTTAGTATGGAAGAGTTCAGTTGTCCCTTCTGGAGATGAACTTGTTAAAATTGGTGGATCAATTTTTTTAAAGCCATTTTCATAGTAGAAGTCATAAGTACTTTTGATAATTTGATTTCTAATATTCATTACAGCATGTTGTTTTTTAGAACGTAACCATAGATGTCTGTTATCTAGTAAAAACTCAGGCCCATGTTCTTTTGGTGTAATTGGGTAACCATCTGCACTTTGGATAATTTCAATACGAGAAACTTCCATCTCATAGCCAAAACTTGAACGGTCATCTTCTTTAATTACGCCAGTCACATACATAGAAGTTTCTTGGTTTAAACCTTTAGCAAGGGTAAATAAATCTTCGTCGTTCGCTTTTACGACGATACCCTGCATGAATCCAGTACCATCTCTTAATTGTAAAAATTGAAATTTACCTGACCCACGTTTTTGGAGTAACCATGAGCCGATTGTGACTTCTTGACCCACGTAGTCTGGTGCTTGATTAATTGTGATTTTCATTCTTACCATCCTTAGACTGTCGTTTTTTTATTAATAAATGTTTTAATTCTTTCAATGCCTTCATTGAACTTTTCTTCAGAGACTGAATAGCTAATACGTGCATAATCTTTTGCACCAAAAGCTGCTCCAGGCACAATTGCAACGTATTGGTCTGTTAAAAGACCTTTAACAAAATCATCTACACTGTCATAACCACACTGACTTGCAATATCTTTTAAATAAGGGAACAAGTAAAATGCCCCTTCTGGTTTGATACAGCGAACGTGTGGCACTGTCATGAGTTTTTCATAAGCATTGTCACGACGCGCTTTAAACGTGCTCACGTAATCATTTTTAAAGTCGTCTGACATGTTATATGCCTTAATCGCAGCATATTGTGAAGGTGATGCCACACTCGTCGTAGATTGGGAAGATAAATCCCCTAATGCTTTAATAACATTCAATGGGCCACAAGCGTAGCCAATACGCCAACCTGTCATCGCATGTGATTTACTAAAGCCATTTACGATAATCGATTGCCCTTTAATTTTCTCGCTTAAACTCGCAATCGAAATATGTTCACGCTCATAGGCCAAGACTTCATAAATCTCATCGACGACTACTATTATATCAGTATGTTCTAAAACATCTACTAAGGCCTGTAGTTCCTCTTTACTGTAGATGCCCCCTGTTGGGTTATTAGGTGAGTTTAAGACAATCATTTTAGTCTTTTCAGTGATATGTGCTTTTAAAAGCTCAGGAGTCAGTTTAAAGTTTGTGTCTTCTGTTGTTTCAATTGTGACAGGCTCTCCGCCCACCATTTTAATCTGTTCAGAATATGATACCCAGTAAGGTGCGGGTAGAAGCACTTCATCAGTCGGATTTAAAGTAGCTAAAAAGATATTAAATAACACTTGTTTTGCGCCATTACCTACGTATACCTCGTCTGGAGTATACTCTAGATTATTATCTCTTAACATTTTGTCTGCAATCGCTTGTCTCACTGCTTTAATACCGACAGAAGCTGTATATTTTGTATGGCCATCAAGTGCGGCTTGATGGGCAGCTTCGATGACTTCTTCAGGTGTATTGAAGTCGGGCTCACCTGCAGATAAGCTGATAATATCATAGCCATCAGCTTTTAGTTTTCGAGCTGTGTTTGTAATTTCAATCGTTTGGCTCGGTGTAAGCGACTTAACTTTCTCGGATAATTCCATCTTGCGGCAGTCTCCTAACAATTCGTTTTCCTTATTATAAATCAAAAAGCAATGCTTTAAAAGATGTCCGATCATCATGGATAATATTTTTCTCAGGAAAATATTTTAAGAAAGCATTCTTATATGGTTTATTTATTATCCTATCATCAAAGAGCATGAGAATACCCTTATCTTCTTCACTACGTTTTAATCGACCTGCAATCTGTCTAAAGTGAATGACAGCCTCTGGTAAATCTTCAGAATAGAAATGTGAAAAGCTGTCCTGGTTAGGCACTGGGAATGGTAATTTAGTCAGCATGAGTGTCTTATCTTTTTCAGATACTAAGTTGACCCCTTCTGTAAAAGTGTAGGTCCCTAATAACAGGCATTGGCTAAGCTGATTGTACTGATTGAGTAATTTATCATTATTAGAACCACGCGTCTGTTTTAAGACAGGAATCTGATCAAATAAACCGACTTCCTCAGTATAGCTGTAGACCTTTTCTAGTAGTTCGAAATTAGAGAAAATAACAATGAGTTTACTGTTCGTTTCACTTAAGTACAGGGATAGGTAATCCAGAATATCGATAACATAATCAGGATTGTTCATATCGTAACTGCTGATGTCGTTTGGAATGAATAACTTTATGTCATCAAACATTTCGGTATTATCCATTATTGTCGTATCATATTCGTGATCACCAAACCAATATTTCAAATGCTTAAAACTGCCATTTACTTCTAGAGTTCCTGATAATAAAATCTGGCCAGGAATCTTAGTTAAAGTACTTGCTAATTCATCCAGTACGTCAGTTCTAATTTCAACTTCTGTACGTGTCGGATTGGCATGAGTTTCTATATGACAGTCATCGTATATAATCGCATGCTGAAGCCTTTTTAATGATTGTTCAAAGAAATGCATGTGATTATAAAGTGCTTGGTAGTTCTTCGTACCTCTTATTGTACTTAAAAATAATTGTGTATACTTAATGATGCTTTCTAAGGTCTCACTCGCTTTTTTAATTTTACTTTTAGAAAAATGCTTAAATAATTCATCAATTTGTCTATGCAAATTGACGACAATATCTTCTAGTAAATATAGGGATACGGCTTTATTATCTTCAGCATAGGAACTTAATAAGCGAGATTGACTCAACTGTCCGATTTGACCAATAAAAAACTTCATCTCACTATAAGTATATTTTCTTCTTTCTTTTAAATCTAAGGCAGATTTTAACTGATGCGCTTCATCGATTATTAAGGCATGTACATCATACAAATTATTAATACAATCATTAAGGAAATAATGGTTCGTCACAATAACAGGCACTCTTTTAGCATTGTTTAAGGCACGTTTAAAATAGTAGTGTTGCTTATTGTCACCATTCTGGATGCACATCGTATCGTAGTATGATTTTTCGGGTCCACGTAGATTTAACTCAGATAAGTCACCTGTTTTCGTAGATAGCAACCATACCAAAATGCGCATTTTTAAAAAACAAATTTCTGGATTATTATCTTCTGATTCTAAGAGTGCAGAAAAAGCATCTAAATCAATATAATTATTTCTTCCTTTTAATAAGACAAAGGGCGCTTCTAATGAAACAACACTTCTTAGACGCGTTAGTGAAGACTCTATTAATTGGTTTTGTAATATTTTTCTCGATGTGGAGACGACGACTTGCTGATGATAATTTGAGTAATAACAAATTGCTGCAATTAAAAAAGCATCACTTTTACCAAGACCAGTGTAGGCTTCAATGGCATGAAATTTCTCATTGACTAGACTATCGTAAATTAATAAAGATAAGTCATATTGATCTTGGCGGTACTCATGATTGGTTTCATGTAGATATTTTTTATATAGCTCATCTACAGAAATCGGTTTAATATCGTGTGTGCTTAAAGTAAAGTCCTTGATATAAAACTGCTTATAACTAACGATGTCATCTCGATCGTTGTCTATATTAAGACTTAAGACATTAAAGAGTAAATCAGTAATATTAGTGGGTAAAGACTTCGTTAAATGATAAATCGTAATCAGCGTTTGTCGATGTAGATTTAGAATTAAGTCAAATATCTTAATCAGAACTTTAGCAGTTGCTAAGGCATCTTCGTCTGCCCTATGTGCCTGTGATAATTTTATATCTAAAAATTCAGCGACTAAATGTAACTGATACCCAGGAACTGTAGGCAGAAAGATTCTTGAAAGTTCGACCGTATCTATTTTATAGGTTGGGTTATATTTAATACCACATGCCTTAAATGCAGTCTTTAAGAAATTGAGATCAAAATCTACATTATGTGCAACAAAGACTGAGTCCTTGAGCATGTCCCTAATTTCCCAAGCGATATCTTGAAACTTAGGGGCGCCAATCAACATGTCAGGTGAAATACTTGTGAGTTCCCGAATAAAGGGTGATATGGTCGTTTTATCACTTAAGAAAGTATTGTATATGTCCACAATCTCATTGTTTCTCACAAAGACAATACTAAGTTGAATAATCTTATCTTTTTGTAGGTTGTTACCGGTCGTTTCTAAGTCTACGACGGCAAAAGTTTTATTTAACATCATATCACCAAATTAAATTTCAATATCTGCACTGATTACCTGATGTATATTTTGTTCTTCATCAATAATGATTAGGTAACCCTCATCATTTACATCAAGTGCCTTACCATTAATCATACCATTTGAACTGCTAATCTTTAATTGACGATTAAAGATTATGGAATGCTCTATCCATTCATCTCTAATTTCTGAAAAAGAAGTTGACATAAATTTGTTATAGTAAATTTCTATATTCTTAAATAACTCACTTAAAAATGAATCGATATCTAACTGCTTTTCAGATGGTAATTCAGCATTAAGCGCAGTAGCAGTCGACAATGATTCGATATCTGTTGAGGGTTCAATATTGATACCCACACCACATATAATGGTTTGAACGGTGTCTTCTTCAGAAACAATTTCTGTTAAAAAGCCGCATACTTTCTTATCACTGATATAAATATCATTAGGCCATTTAATTCCACTTTTTAAACCTGTGTTCTTTCTAATCGTTTGACTAATTGCTAAAGACATGAATAAGTTGAATGTAATCATATCACTATGTTTTATATTCGGCCTTAAGACGAGTGACATGTAGAGACCAGTTTCTTTAGGAGACAGCCATTGCCTTTTAAACCGTCCCCTACCTTCCGTCTGTGACTCACTTACTATTACTATGTTATCATCATTTTTATGTAAAATGTTAAAGGCTGTATTTTGTGTAGAGTCAACAGTCTTTTTATAGATGAGTTGATCAAATAGTGTGGATTTGTCAATAATCGATAGCAGTTTGGCTTGATTAATATTTTGAGATGCTCCGACTAATGCGTAGCCCTTATTCTGAACAGCTGCTATTTGATATCCCTCATTTTTCAAAGCTTGTATATTTTTCCAAATCGCTGTTCTAGAAACATTCAGTTGTTCTGCAAGTGAATTACCAGAAACATATGCTTCACTTTGTAAACAATCTAATATTTTACTCTTCGTACTTTGCATGATTTTTCACCCAGTTAATTATTTCGTTTTGGTCATTTTCCAATTGACCGAGCACGACTTGTTTTTCTATCTCTGATAATAGTGTTTTTAACCATGGTCCGCCTTGTCGTTCTAGTACCTGCATTAAAACTCGACCATCAACATATAGGTCACTACGACTGTTTATAACAAGTTTGTCTCTCATTGTGATGGCATTTAAAAGTATGTCGACTGAATCTGTACTTAGTACGTCATTCTTTTGATTTAAGTGAAGGACTAAATCCATAATTTCCTTGTTGTAATAGTAGGCAATTAATTTAGAATTTACATTCATTGACAAGTCATCAATTAAAGATAAGCTATCACGTATCTGATTTTTTAAGTGGTTCGATGGCTTGAGCTCATTTAGGAACCTTAACAAGTATTGGTCATGGTAAACGTGTATTACGAGTGCTTCTTCAATATTTGATACGCATGCACTAAGATATGTGTCTTTATGGACATGCTTAAAGAAAGGGATATATTCCAGTAAGCCAGTTTCAACTATAATATTTTGTGCGGCCGACGGATTTAAGCCTGCATACATTTTCTTAAGTTCTGTAAAAGTACGCTCACTCGCAATATGAGCAAGTAAAGCCTTATTTTTATGAATCGCGGCCTTTACATTTTCAGTTAGTTTAAAGTCTAATTGGGACATAAATCTAACAGCTCTCAGCATGCGAAGTGCGTCCTCACCAAACCGTTCATCTGCCTCGCCTACTGTATTAATAACATTTTCTTCTAGGTCATCTTGACCGTGATAAGGATCAAAGAGTATCATATTTTTCATCATTGCCATTGCATTGATCGTAAAATCTCGGCGACTTAAGTCATCTTGAAGATTTTCTGTGAAGAATACTTTGTCTGGTCGTCTAAAATTACTGTAGGTACCTTCTGTACGGTAGGTCGTTACCTCAAAAGGTGTATCTTCTATTAGAACAACAATCGTGCCATGTTCTTTACCCACATCAATCGTCCGTTCGAATAGCCGTTCAATTACATCAGGTAAGGCATTTGTTGTTATATCTACATCGTTAATTGGCCGATTCAATATATAGTCACGCACTGCCCCGCCTACAAAATAGCCTTCATAGCCGTTTTTCTCTAAGATGTCTAAGATCAAGCCTGCCTGCTTAAACAGTTTATTCATGTGCATCACCAGAGATTAAATGGTTATATAAATTCTCATATTGATCAACAATTTCTTCCATATTAAAACGTTCTTTTATATCTTTTAACATAGCACCTTGCATAGTTTTAAATTGGTCTTCATGGGTTAACAATTGAACAATACGGGCTGCTGCTGTTTTATAATCACCAATTTCAACTGTATAGCCTGACTCATTATCTTGAATTACTTCAGATATCCCACCGGCAGTTGAACCTATAGGTACAGCACCACAATACATTGCTTCTAGCATCGCTAGGCCAAAGCTTTCTTTTCTGCTAAGTAAAAGGAAAATATCTGCGAGTTTATAGTAGTCTGTGATATCAGAAACTTGGCCTATGAAATGAACGCGGTCTTCTAAATCTAATGATTTTACAAGTTGTTTTATAGAGAAAAGCTCTGGTCCATCTCCGACATATACTAAGTGACAATCGACTTCTTTTAAAGCTTCGTTAAATGCATATAAGACATGATCGACATTTTTAATCTTTCTGAAGTTTGAACTATGAACAAGCACCTTTGCTTCATCTGGAATGCCGAGCTTAATTTTTGTTTCAGCTTGAATCTCTAAACGACTCTCTGTATTAAAACGAGTATCGTCAACAAAGTTATAGACGGTCTCTATTTTAGTTTTTGGCTTAATAAGGTCATAGGTCTGCTCTCTTAGACTATTCGACACCGATGTCGTTAAATCAGACTTATCAATCCCAAAACGAATCGCATTTACCAATGACATATCGTGACCGAGTACAGTAATGTCAGTACCATGTAAGGTTGTTATTATACCCACATCTTTTTTCTTAGACATTTCACGAGCCAAGATGCCACATACAGCATGAGGAATCGCATAGTGCATGTGAATAACATCTAAATCAAATTCATCTATCACTTCGGAGATTTTACTAGATAAGGTAATGTCATAAGGTGGATACTTAAAGACACTGTAGTCGTTAACTTCTGTCTTATGGGTATATATATTATCGTGGTTTGCTCCAAGTCTAAATGGCACACTGGATGCAATAAAATGGACCTCATGACCTCTATTTGCCATTTGTATGCCAAGCTCTGTTGCAATGATGCCACTCCCACCTACACTTGGATAACATACAATTCCTAACTTCATACCAATGCACCTCAACTACTTATAATTTATATCAGTCTTAATTATAGAGAAAATTTATCGATAAAGGAAACGAATATTACTACAAATAAAAAACGACCGAATAAACGGTCGTCTATAATCTAATTCTAATTGTTTCTTGCAATCATAATAAAGCGTAGAAGTTCAGCCACAGCGACTGCAGTTGCTGCAACATAAGTCATTGCTGCTGCATTTAACACTTTCTTAGCATGACGATACTCTTTACTATTAACAATATTTAATTCTTCGATTTGATTCATGGCACGTTTAGAAGCATCGAATTCCACTGGTAAAGTCACCACTTGGAATAATACTGCAAAGGCCATTAAACCGATCCCTGACCATAAAAGAATTTCGCCTAGTCCCCCACCTGCAGCACTTTGTGCCGCAGTTAAGATAATACCAGCGATAATTAAGAAATACGAGAAGTTAGAGCCTAATGTCGCTAATGGTACCAGTGCTGAACGGAAGCTTAGGAATTTATAGCCTGTTGCATGTTGAATTGCGTGACCAACTTCGTGTGCGGCAACTGCTGTACCTGCAACACTTGGATTGTCGTAGTTACCTGGAGATAATACGACTTTTTTGTTTTTAGGATCATAGTAATCAGTCAAAGTACCTTGTCCACGTTCGACACTTACATCGTAAATACCATTCTCACGTAAGATATCTTCAGCGACTTGTTTACCAGTCATACCACTAGTCGAACGCACTTTAGAATACTTGTTAAATGTAGATTTAACATTCATCTGTGCAAGCATTGGTACTATCATTAAAATTATAAAATAGATTATCAGATACACATTTGTCCCTCCGTCTTGTTCATAGTTATATTTTACTAAAGTGATTTTACATAAGTCAATTATTACGTCTATCTACAAGCTTCCATAATAGTATAAGCACGATTATTGTTAACCAAAAAGCCAAGTATCCTATTTGATTTGCAAATCCATGCAAGTTTCCGTATCTTGGATACTGCATAAAGACATAATCGATGACGTCATTATGAAATAACCATAAGGCAGTCACACCAAAGTGCCAAATTTTTATTTTCATATGGGGAAGAAACAAGAACGCTTGAATCGCCATTGCCAAGTGGGATGCAATCAGCATCAAGCCAACTAATGAGACAAAGCCCATGTCAATAAAGTTCCAAATGTTCATAATCACTGCCCAAACACCATACTTAATCAAGGTTGTAAATGCTAGAGCATCAACCAACCCTGAATGCTTATTAAACAAGATTAAGACAATAAGTACACATAAGAACAAAGTTGCAGTCGGGCTATCTGGTACAAATGGGTAGAAATACCACGGTGTAACGGAAAGTTGTCCACCATACCAAATATAGCCGTAGACTGTACCTAAAAAGTTTGAAATCAGCAATAAGACTAAGAATTTTCTGTTAAACATTAAGTTATATATGTAGTTAAATAGCATAGTTTCTCCTACAAGAAGACCCCTCTGTTACCAGAAGGGTCGTTATTATTTGTATTATTCAGCTGATTCTTCAACATTGCTTGCTTCGTCTTTACTTGTTAGTTCAAGTCCAGCAACATATTCAGAAATCGCAGTGATTTCTTCGTCTGTTAATTGACCTTCAAAGGCAGGCATTTCACCACTACCACTTCTAACAAAAGCTTCAACCATTTCAGGTTGTAAATCAGGTTCAATTAAGTTCGGGCCTGATCCACCAGCAAGTTCCCCACCGTGACAACTTGTACAGTTTGTACGGATTAAGTCATTGAAGACAGGATCTTCTGCATCTAAGTTAGAGAAAACAATCTGACCTTGTTGGTTTTGTTGTTCCCAATCATGGTAAGCAACTGATTCCCAAGTTGTGTAGAAGATAATACCTACAGCTATGAGCATCATACCTGTAGCAACTGGACGTTTTTTCCAGTGACGTTCTTTCTTACCGTCAAGCCATGGTGCAAGTAATAGAGCACCGAATGCGATACCAGGAATGATAATCGCACCTACTACGTTAAATGGACCAGACGCATAAGTGTATTTTAAAATCTGATAGAGGAAAAGGAAATACCAGTCAGGTAGCGGAATATAACCTGTATCAGTTGGGTCTGCCATGCGCTCTAATGGTGCAGGGTGTGCAACCGTTAAGCATAGGAAACCGATTAAGAATACTGCACCAGCCATCCATTCTTTAAGAAGGAAGTCTGGGTAGAATTCCTCTGTACGACCAGGGAATTCTGAATAATCACGATTTAATTTTGGTTTGTCATACTTTTGTACACGTGAATCACCTACAAAAGTTAGACCTTTACCGTGTTTCATAAATAGTCCCCCTCCTTCTTATAGTGGTCCTGCAATACCTTGTCTACGTATTAAGATAAAGTGAATAGCCATTAATACAAATAGCGCAGCAGGCAGGAAGAACACGTGGATAGCAAAGAATCTAGTCAGTGTTTGAGCACCGATAATTGTCGCATCACCTGCAAGTAGAGTCTTAATCCACTCACCGATAAACGGAACACTTTCAGCGATATCTAAACCTACTTTAGTAGCGAATAGAGCTTTCATATCCCATGGTAATAAGTAACCTGTGAACGCAAGGCCAAGCATAACTGCGAATAACAGTACACCGACAACCCAGTTTAATTCACGTGGTGACTTGTATGCACCTGTAAAGAATACTCTTAGAGTATGTAGGAACATCATTACTACGACCAAGCTTGCACCCCAGTGGTGCATACCTCTAACAATAACACCAGCTGCAACATCCTGTTGTAGGAAGTAAACAGAGTTCCAAGCGTTAATGATATCTGGTACATAGTACATTGTTAAGAACATTCCAGACAAGATCTGGATTACTGTAATGAAGAACGTTAAACCACCAAAACAATAGACGAAAGCTGAGAAGTGATAGGCAGGGTTAACATGCTCAGGCACTTCGTGATCTGCTACGTCTCTCCAAATTGGTGTGATGTCAATTCTGTCATCAATCCAATCATAAATACGATTCAGCATCAATTACCCTCCTATACTAATTCATTTTCTTTAATTGCACCGATAGTTAAGAATCCGTCAGATTCTCCAACTTCGTACATATCTAAAGGCCCACGTGGTGGTGTACCTGGTACATTCTCACCATTTTTCTCATAGAGCCCGTTGTGACATGGACAGAAGAAACGCTCTGGATTACTTGCATCGCTTGCCCATGATACAGTACAACCCAAGTGCTTACAAACCGGTGATAGCGCGATAATCTCATCGCCTTCTTTGTAAACCCAAGCGAAGTCTGTAACTTCACTCACATACCAGCCATCTGTTTGCTCGAATGTGAAGTCTACACTGACTGGTTCTTCGGTGATGTCAGCAACTTTTACACTTGTTGCAATCATGTCACTTGCAGATGATTCTTTAAATAGTGGATCTAGAGCAAAACGACCCATTGGAAGAATCATTCCTGCAGCCATAAATGAACCCACACCCATTAGAGAATAGTTCAAAAACTGGCGTCTTGTTACTTTTTGCGACATTAGTCTTTCCCCCCTCAAACGCACATACTTTTACAAATAATATAACTAGGACATTTCAATTTTAGCTTATTAAAACTGACTGGTCAATATGGTTTTCAAAGAATTGACACATCTAATAAATAGATTGTGTAATAATACTTCTAATTATTGATTCCATACACCAATAATTTGCTTGATAACAGATTTTACTTCGTCATTGATTATTGAAATTTTCATTTCATTATCCATATCGCTTATTGGAATACTATTAACCCTAATGTGATCCAAACCATCTAACTCAATATCTTGATAAGCAATGCTCACCACATTTTTAAAGCCATATGCTTTTAATTGATCTTTGTAAGCAATAAGGCTCGTATGGTCATCTGTTACAGTTGTAAAAGCAGGTGTAATCATCAATCTACCCTTCAGCTGTTTTTCTAACTGGATGGATATTAATTGCATGAGTTCTAAATTATTAGCATGTGTGAGAACTTCATTATCAAAAGCAATGCTTACCACTGGCACAATTGCAGTATCGATAAACTCAATTTCATCCTTTAAAACGCGAAGATCCTGTGTATTAAATAACACACTGACTACCCTCTTTCTTTTGTTAATTTTTGTAGCTCATCTGTCAGTTCATAAAATCTAACTTCATCTTTAGATAATAAGGCTTGGTCGATTAAATGTTCGAGTTCCTTTATATCTTCTTGAAGAATCTCATCATTTTTTGTTAGTTCTTCAGACCGAATTTGATTATAGCGAATATCATCTGTTGAGAGTATGAATTCTAAATAAAGACCGTCAGTTTTGTTCAAGTTCAATTCATGGAAGATTGTCTCACCATTGTCTGTGATGATACCGTCTTTTTCGAACATTAAGGTTGGTCTATTTACATTTTTTTCTGCAATCCTTAACTTTCTACGTATAGAAGAATCCGTAAAGGAAATATTATGGGTAATCAGTGGGTGAGATTTAATAAAATTTAAGATCCAAACTGCAGTATGGTCCTTAAAATCATAGTTATAGAGACAATAGTTAATAAAATCTTTTTTAAAGCTCGTCTTCCTCACCTGCTATCTGCTCATAATCCATCTGCCAGTCCGGATTGTCAGGTTCTAGTTGCATCAGTTTCTCTAGGATTTGTTTTTTGTCTGGATGATTAATTTCTCTTAAGTAATAGTAATAATCTACATAGAATTCAAGAGAATCATCTAACAGTGCTTGGGCATCCTTGTAGTATTTTAAGGCTTGACTGTCATTTTCATTTTCTGCTTCTATTTTAGCAAGTAAGTAAATCGATTCACCACTTAGGGCATTGATGTCTAAATGTTTAACATAGTCATCGATTGTGTCTGTTTCACCTGTTTTTAAAATACTTTCAAAGAGCATTAGATATGCATCATCGTAGTCTTCATCCAGTTCAGTTGCGATTCTGAAATGTTCAATGGCTTTGTCCGCTTGGTTTTGTCTAAAGTACAAGCGACCAAGATGGAAGTAAATAAGCGAGTTTTTATCATTTTCTTTAAGATAGGTTAAAAGTGTTTCTGTCGCGTCTTCTAAATTATGTTCAGTTTCATAGATGTTCATGAGTAAAATATAGGCATTGATAAAGTACGGTTCATTGTCGAGTACTTTTTCAAGTAAGCTTTTAGCTGCATCGTAATCTTTTAAATTATATTCGAGTAAGGCTTTTTTGTAGAAGTCTTCATTTGAATAATGATCTTCTGAAATACTATCGAAATATGCACGTGCATCTTCAAAGTTTAAAAGATTGACGTTGATATCCGCTAATCTTAAACCAAGTAATATACCATTTACTTCCTCGAGCCCTTCGTTTAAAACATCTTCATAAAATCTGACTGCTTCCTCAAGGTCACCATTTGAGTAGTATAACTCGGCAATTGCAAAGTCGATAATGATGTCATCAGACATATTTTTTGCCTCAAATAACAATCTTAATGCGACGTCGTTTAAGTTCATCTGTTGAAAGATTTCTGACTTCAACATTAGTACTGTTGGCGTTTCAGGGCTAGAGTTAATCAGTTCAAGGGCATCATCAAGGCGCCCTTCACTGATATAAGATTCAACGATATATGAAATGACGTAATCGTCATGGTCTACGTTATTATTTAAATGTAGGAAAATCTGTCTTGCTTGATATTCTAAACCTGCATTTTGTAATGCATCTCCCAAAACAAAGAGTGCTTCTAAAGACTCATCTGAGTGAAATTGGTCTAGACTATTTAAAATATTGTTTAAATCACTTTCAGGGTATGTTCCCTGTCTAAGTTTATCGATTATTTGAAGAATTTCTTCGTGCATATTATCGATCCTCTCGTAAACTATTAAGGTCTTCAAGGAAGCTTGGGAATGACACATCTATGGCACTGATATCATCAATGTTGATTTCTTGATTCGTTGCAATGGCCATAATGATCAGCATCATTATAATTCTATGGTCATGATAACCCTTAAAGATTTCGTTTGCTGTGACTGAGCCATAGCCTGGATTGACTTCAAAACCGTCTTCAAAAGTGTTAATGTCAACACCAAACTTCTTCAATTCATCTTCAACAGCACTAATTCTGTCAGTTTCTTTATAGCGAAGTTCTTCTGCATCTCTAACGGTTGACGTCCCATTAGTAAATGCAGCAAGTACCGCTAAGATTGGAATCTCATCAATTAGACGTGGGATAATTTCGCCATCAATAGAGAATGGTTTAAGATTTTTTGTGTATTTGACATGAATGTCGCCAAAAGCTTCTCCATCTGTCGTTTTCTCATCAATCGTAATATTAGCGCCCATGGTTTTCACAACATCAATAATTCCCGCTCGAGTATCATTTAAGGATACGTTATTAATAGTAATATCAGCACCTGGTGTAATCAAGCCGAGGACGATGATGAAGGCAGCTGAAGAAATATCTCCTGGAACAACGACATCGGATGATGTCAGTGCTTGCCCTCCATTTAGTACTACGGTCTTATCTGCTACATTAATGTCAGCACCAAATTGTGCCATCATTATTTCAGAATGATTTCTTGATGGATGCGTTTCGTGAATAATTGTTTGACCTTCTTGAAAAAGCCCAGTGAATAAGATGGCACTTTTAACTTGTGCTGAGGCAATCGGCATATGATATTCAAGCGGTTTGATTTTAGCTGGTTGAATTGAAATCGGTGGGAACTTATCTTCTTTTAAGTTGATCTTTGCACCCATTTCACTTAGCGGGATGACTACCCTATCCATGGGGCGTTTAGCAATCGTTTCATCACCCTCAATCACTGCATTAATCTGTTCTAATCCTGCGACTAAGCCAGTTAAAAGACGTGTCGTTGTACCGCTGTTTCCTGTGTAAAGAATATCTGATGGAGATTGAAGCGATTGATGACCACTAGAAGTCACTTCAAAGTCAGCTCCGATTCTCTTAACGTCAGCGCCAAGTTGTCTCATGTTTTCAAAAGTTCTTAAAGTATCCGCACTAATCAGAGGGGATTTTATAAAGGTTGTTCCCTCTGCTAAAGCACCTAACATCAAAGCGCGATGGGTAATCGACTTATCTCCTGGAACAGTAATGTTACCGGTAAACTTACTATTTAAAAGTTGTTTCATAGGCACTCCCTTAACTCTAATAAGTATTCTTTTAAGGTCTCTATCTTTAAATCTGTCACAACAAGTTGTGAATCCTGATTAAATAATACGTAACTGATTACACCTGAGAGATGGTTCTTTTTATCTTTTTCAATTAATTTTAGCATAACATCAATGTCCATTTCTTTTAGAAGATGGACTGGATAGCCATGATACTTCATATAGCTATAATAAGCATCTAAATCAAATTGCGTATTATGAACTTTGTTTGAGAGATGGAGACTCACAATTATACCAAGCATGACTGCTTGCCCGTGTGGAATTTTGTAGCTATATTCTAAGGCATGTCCAAGTGTATGACCAAGGTTTAAAAACTTTCTCCTACCGCTCTCATGCTCATCTTCAATCACAAATTGCATCTTAGTTTGAATACCCTGAATAATATAAGGGGTTAAAGTCTCTACTCGAATCTCATCTTTCGTATCAAGCATTAATTGGTTCGCATCAGCTTCTGAACTTAACAATGCATGTTTAAATACTTCACCAAAGCCACTTAATTTTTCACTTTCACTTAATGAATCTAAAAATTCTAAGTCGTAAATGACAGCCTTAGGTCGATAAAATGCACCGATTAAGTTTTTACCGTGTTTAGAATTAATGGCCGTCTTACCACCAATTGCAGAATCGTGAGCGAGCAGTGTTGTTGGAACGTGAATGTAATCTACACCACGGAGGACCATACTTGCAATAAATCCGCCTGCATCTCCAGTTGCCCCACCACCGATAACGACAAGTAGAGAATTTCTCTTAATATCTCTCTCTAATAAAAGCTCTACTGTTTCCATTAAAGGAGAAGCGTATTTAAACGATTCTCCTCCAGTGACAGTTATAGGGTGCTTGATATTTTTTAATTTACTATTTTTATATAGTGAATAGACGTTCTCATCGATGATATAAAACACCGATTCGTATTGATTAGTCAAAGATTCTAAATGAGTATCTAAGACACCGCGTTCAACATAAATTGGGTAGTTATTTGTTGGATACGTTGTAATGATATCCATATTAAAATTCTCTTAAGCGTTTTTGATAGTCACTTAAGGCAGCTTTTAACTCAGAAAAATCATCACTTGGGAATTTTTCTAGTATGGCATCAGCTACTTCAATCGCAACCATATGTTCTGCGACTATTGATGCTGCTGGTACAGCACTTGGATCACTACGTTCAATCGTTGCAGTAAATGCTTCTTTCGTCTCAATATCCACGCTCATTAAAGGCTTATAAAGTGTAGGGATTGGTTTCATAACACCTCTAACTACGATTGGCATACCTGTTGTCATACCGCCTTCAAAGCCGCCAAGATTATTACTACTTCTGTAATATCCTTCTTCTGTAGAATATTTAATTTCATCTTGAACTTGTGAGCCAGGTGTAGAGGCCATTTTAAAGCCCATGCCAAATTCCACACCTTTAAAGGCGTTAATACTAACAATAGAACGGGCAATTTTTGCATCTAATTTACGGTCATAGTGTACATGAGAGCCGAGTCCAGCTGGTGGGTTTTCAACGATAACTTCTACTACTCCGCCGATTGTATCCCCGTTTTTCTTGGCAAGATCAATTGTCTCTTCTGCGGCTTTAACGACATCTGTCGATACCATACGTACACTGGAGCTATTAGTGTTTTCTACAATTGTATCGAAGTCATAAGAGCCTTCATCTATTACTTTACCAATCTGTGTCACACGAGAAGTAATTTTAATATCTAGACTGTGTAAGAGTTCCTTACATAGTGCACCAACAGCTACGCGTGCTGTCGTCTCTCTTGCTGAAGAGCGCTCGAGTATATTTCTAAGATCACGATGGTTATACTTCATGCCACCGACTAAGTCTGCATGACCTGGGCGAGGTTTTGTTATAACACGCTTCATTTCTTTTTCTTCATCTTCTGAAATAGGTTCTGCACCCATGATGTTGACCCAATGTTTAAAGTCATCGTTATTGATCTCCAACATGATGGGACTGCCGAGTGTTTTACCATGTCTTATACCTGCACCAAACTGGAAGGTATCCTTTTCAATTTGCATGCGACGACCTCTACCGTACCCACCTTGGCGTTTAAAAAGTTCCTCTTGCATGCGGTCCTTATCAATTGGAAGATTGGACGGAAAGCCCTCGACTATAGCGCTGACCTTAGGACCGTGTGATTCACCTGAAGTTAAAAATCTCATAGTAAGCACCTCTGTTAATTTTTTTTGTATATGAAAAAAAGACTGAGTAATTTCTTACCCAGTCCGATTGATCATTTTAGTAAATCCAAGCGCTATTAGATAGGTTGTAATCAACTAATTCAGATTGGTCAAAGAATAGATTGATTTCTCTTTCTGCACTTTCTGGTGAATCTGAACCGTGTATGATGTTTTTTCCTACAGTTAAACCGAAGTCGCCACGGATAGTACCGGGTGCTGCTTCTTGTGGATTAGTTGAACCAACAACTAAACGTGCTGTTTTAATGACGTTCTCGCCTTCAAGTACCATAGCAAATACAGGACCAGAAGTGATGAAGTCTACTAACTCACCAAAGAAAGGTCTTTCGCTGTGTTCACCGTAGTGTGTTTTAGCAAGCTCATCAGATACTTGCATTAATTTAGCACCAACGATTTTAAAGCCTTTGTTTTCAAGTCTTTCAACGATAGGTCCGATTAGGTTTCTTTGGACACCATCAGGTTTAATCATAAGAAATGTTTTTTCCATTATAATAGCTCCTTAAAAATGTTTTCGTCTTATTTTATCACTATCTATTGGCGGTTTACAAACTAATTACGCCTATTTTTTAACATATCTGCGATTTCTAAAAAATATTCCTTAATTGGAGTCTCAATCTCAGCAACAGCCTCTGTAGCTTGGGTAATGTGATCATGACTAATATCTAAGGCCTTGTTTATGGCATCTGTTTCTAATAGATAGTTTATTAATTTATTGTCATCAGTCTTATAGTTGGAATATGATTCGAGCATCGACTTAAAGGTGGGATCACTGTCTCTTAAAAGTAAGACTGGTAAAGTATAATGACCATTTTTAATATCAGCAAAACGCGGTTTACCGAGCACCTTACTAGATCCTGTAAAGTCTAGACAATCATCAGTAATTTGAAAGCTCATACCGATATGGTAGCCGTATGTGACGAGTTTTGAAATCGTCTCATCATCAACCTTACCTGCATAGGCACCAAGTTCAATACTGAGTACGATTAATAAGGCAGTCTTTCGATATATTTTTTTATAATATTCATCTAAGGTTTGATAAGCATCGAACTGACTATCAAATTGAATCAGTTCCCCTCTAACAATTTCTCGAATTCCTGTGGAATATGTTTCATGAAATTTTGAGCTCTCAATTCTCGCAACAAGTTGTAAGGCAGAAGATAACAAATAGTTTCCTGTATTGACCGCCTGGAAATAGCCGTGATTATGATAGACCGTCGGTTTACCTCGGCGTAAGGCGCTATCATCAATAATGTCATCATGAACAAGGCTCGCCATATGAAGTAATTCTAAACTTGCCCCGGTTTTTAAAACATCACTATATGCATCTGCATCGCCAAGTTGTCCTGATAGAATTGTAAATAAGGGTCTGAGTTTCTTGCCCCCAGAATTAAACAATTCAAAGCTTTGATCGTTGACTAAGATTCCATTAGGCTCAAGCTCTTTCTTTACAATCTTTTTAATTTGAGACAGCTCATCAGACATGAACTTCCTTAAACTTTTCACTCGTCTTCACCCAAAGGTTTATATCCGATGTGGGTTGCGGCAGTGCCAAATGTATGAGGGATTACTTTAACACTGATGTAACCACTATCAAAGAGCATGTCTTTTAATTGAGCTTTTGTTAAAAATTGACTCGTAGACTCGTATAACCATTCATATTCCTTACCACTTCCAGCAATTTTCTGGCCAAGGAATGGCATAATCTTACCAAAGTATATATTAAAGCCAAAGTTCATAAAGGCATTCTCAGGATTAGAAGTTTCTAAAATAACGAGCTGACCACCCGGTTTTAACACTCGGTAAAATTCTTTAATACCAACTGCATAATCCGGGAGATTACGGAGTCCAAAACCGATAGTGATGATATCAAAACTATTATCTTCGTAAGGTAGATTTAAGGCATCACCTTGAACAAGAGAAATATTATTAAACTGAGCTGTTTTTTCATCAGCAACTCTCAGCATATTTTCACTAAAATCAAGGCCGATGACATTGGCATTAGGATTTTCTGCAAGTTGGATTGTCCAGTCGCCAGTACCACAGCAAAGGTCAAGAACTTGTTGATTGTCTTTAACGAAAATCTCCTTATTTGTTTTGTTTCTCCAAATGTTATGTTGATTAAAACTTATGACGTCATTCATGTGATCGTAGTCATCAGAGATTGTATTAAATATATTTTGAATTCTGTTTTCATTTTGCATTAGTCTTCACCTTTAATATTTGTTATGTATGTTAATGCAGTCTTATCGAGTGATTTATAATATTTATCTATCACCTGATAAAGCGTTGATGAGACATAACCATTATCTATTAAATAGAAAAGCGGTGCAAACAACAGATATTTTAATTCATGTTCATCAATCATTCTTGTATTTGCATAGATATCAGATTTTTTTGAGGCAAGGTCCTTTGATATCGTGACCATATCGTAAACGATGTCCATGTGACCACCCTGTGATAAGGCGAAATAGAATTCAGAAAAATAATAATCACCCATCAAAACATGTTTCTCTCGTGCTTGGTTATCTGGTATAATATCGAGCGTATTTAATGCGTATGTAAATAAGAGGACAGCTTCAGCGATATATGTTTCACCGATAATATTATTATCGTCGATAAAGAAGTCTGTGATTTCGTTCGCTTCGAGTGCTTTGACGAGATCGGACAGCGTCTTATAG
Organism: Jeotgalicoccus huakuii; assembly: GCF_036665975.1. Taxonomy (NCBI): domain Bacteria; kingdom Bacillati; phylum Bacillota; class Bacilli; order Caryophanales; family Staphylococcaceae; genus Jeotgalicoccus; species Jeotgalicoccus huakuii. Next base: position 64,948 of record NZ_JAVIYN010000010.1, read on the forward strand.
TCATTTTGCTGTTCCTTTAAATATTTCATAAATATCACCTTATAAATGAATAGACCTAACTCGCGTTAGGCCTAGTAAATGGAATTATTTAACTGCGTCTTTAAGTGCTTTACCAGCTTTAAATGCAGGTACTTTTGATGCTGGAATTTCAATTTCTTCACCAGACTGTGGGTTACGGCCTTTTCTTGCAGCACGTTCACGTACTTCAAAGTTACCGAATCCAATTAATTGTACTTTTTCACCTTTAGAAAGTGAACCTTGAATTGATTCGAAGACTGCGTCTACAGCAGCTCCTGCTTCTTTTTTCGTCAAATCAGCTTTATCGCTGACAGCGTTGATTAAATCTGTCTTATTCATCTGATAGACCTCCTATAATCTGTATAATGATTTTATCATTATGTTTTGACTTTACCATACGACACTAGTGACTGCAACGCATTTAAGTTATTTTTCCTGTAAAAGACACCGAGAAATCAGTTTTTATGAACACTTGTCATGAAAATAGCCTCGTTGTTTTCATCGACAGTCATTTCTGGCGAATAAATCGGCACTATTGGTGTATATTCATATAGGATTTCTCTGATGTCATCGCCTGTTTCAAAGTCTAAGTTTTCATTTTCTATCATCTTATCTAAATCGGGGCGATAATCGATTACAAACTCTTGTCCCCCACTGTAGTATACATTTAATTCCTCACCTGTATAGGGGCTGATTACTGTTGGGTTTTCCTGCAAATTATAAAAGTCTAAATCGAGCTGATAGACGTTTGGTCCAACCTGTTCACCGAGTTCTACATGTTCACCCATACCATTGATTCTTAGAGATAAAGAACGTAGCTCCTCTATTAAGGCAAGATCTGCAAGTTTAACTGTTGGGTTCTCTTCAGCATCTAAAATTACATATTGGAAATTACCCCCATTCTCATATGCAGTTGTGGGGATATCACTTAAGTATTCCGGAACTATACTATTGAAATCAATCTGATATTCAAGATATTCTGCTGTATCAGATTTTGTTTGTATAGGTAGTACCCCGCCTTCATTCTCACTGAAGTTCTCTACCGCACTTTGAACGTTTTGTATATCGGCTTCTGGTGGTATATTATGACCTGCTCTCTCTTCTTCAGGATACAAACAACCTGTTAAAACAAAGAGCGCAATAGTTAATGTGAAAATATAGCCGAACTTACGCATGGGACGATCCCCCAATGACAAGAATCATAAGTAAGAATGCAAGTATGAGAATGAGCCACGCAATAATAGAAACGATTACACTTATAAAGCGAATGGTGATGACAAATCTTGATAAGTAGATCAAAACTGCTGCTAGTGCCATGAAGCCCATTGAGACAAAGGACACCCACATTAAATCCATCCTGGAAATATCAAACATATTTATACCTCAACCTATTTACTATTTTTAATCTGATTTTCTAATAATTGTTTCAATCCTTCAGATTCAGATGTCTTCTCTCTTTGCATTAATGCAGCAAAAGCTTCATCTTCACTGATACCATCAAAGAGATAGCCGTATAAGGTCGTCGTTATCGGCATCTCGATATCTTCAGCAATTGCAAGTTCATGAGCGGCTCTAGTTGTGTTGACGCCTTCAACAACCATGCCCATTTTCTTAGTCGCTTCCTCTAGAGTTAAGCCACTTGCCAACATTTGACCACAGCGGTAATTTCTAGAATGTTGACTGGTTGCTGTAACAATTAGATCTCCCATACCTGTAAGGCCTAAGAAAGTTAATGGATTCGCACCTAATTTTGTGCCAAGACGTGCAATTTCGTGTAAGCCACGTGTAATTACAGCTGCCTTTGGATTGTCCCCAAAACCATAGCCAGATAAGGCGCCAACTGCTAAGGCAACGATATTTTTTAAGGCACCACCGATTTCTACACCGATTAGATCATGGTTGACATAGACCCTAAAGTATTCAGTCATAAAGACATCTTGAAGTAGCTCTGCACCAGTAGAATTAACTGAGGCAACACTGACAGTTGTCGGTTGCTTTTCTGCTACTTCTTCAGCATGGCTAGGTCCACTAAGTACACCGATGTCGGACACAGTCGAGTCATCGAACACTTCTGTTAGTACTTCAGAAACACGTTTATAAGTATCTAATTCAAGTCCTTTTGCTACATGGACAACTAAGATACGTTTATTAAATGATTTTAGAAGTTCATGAATGTCAGTCGCCATTTTTCTCATGGCAATTACAGGTACTGCTAAAACGATAATTTCACAGTGTTCAACCGCATCACTTAGTGAGGTTGTCGCTTGGATACCATTATCGAGTTGAATATTTTTTAAATATTTCTCATTGGTCTTTAAGTCATTGATTTCCTGAACGGTCGCTTCATTTCTACCGTACATTAAAACATCATGTTTGTTGTCATTTAGTACGATTGCGAGGCTTGTGCCGAAACTACCTGTTCCAATAACCGATATGTTCATGTGAAAACCTCCTAATTTCTTCTACGACTGATGATGTGTATCGGCGTTCCTTTAAAACCAAATGCTTTTCTTAATTGGTTTTCAATATAACGACGGTAGCTAAAATGCATCAGTTCAGTATCGTTAACAAATAATACGAAGGTCGGTGGTTTAACACTAACCTGTGTACCGTAGTAAATACTTAAACGGCGACCAGCTGAATCTGTTGGTGTTGGATTCATGCTGACACTATCAACAAGTACCTCATTTAATGTACTTGATTGAACGCGTTTTATACTCTGATCATATGCTTCCTTGATAAGTGGGAATAAGGTCTTCAATCTGACTTTAGTCATCGCAGAAACAAAAGTAATAGGTGCATAGTCTAAGTATTGGAAGTTATCCTTAATATCCAGTTCAAACTCACGCATAGTTTTTTCATCTTTTTCAACTGCATCCCATTTATTAACTACAATGACAATGGCCTTACCTGCTTCGTGTGCCAGGCCAGCAATTCTCTTATCTTGCTCACGAATACCCTCTTCACCATTTAAAACAACAAGTACAAGATCTGAACGTTCAATGGCACGGCTCGCTCTTAAGACAGAATATTTTTCAGTCGCCTCATAGACTTTACCGCGCTTTCTCATACCTGCAGTGTCAATAAGTGTATATTCTTCATCTTCATAAGTATATTGGGTATCAACAGCATCTCTTGTAGTACCTGCAATATCAGAAACAATGACGCGCTCTTCACCTAGGATAGCATTTACAAGACTAGATTTACCGACGTTTGGCCGACCAATTAGTGACACTTTTATTGAAGTATCTTCTTCTAATTCAGCTTCAATATCTTTAAAGTGTTTAACAACTTCGTCCAATGCATCACCTAAGCCTAGGCCATGACTGCCTGAAACAGGCCATGGATCGCCTAAGCCGAGTTGATAAAATTCATAGATTTCATTTCTCATTTCAAAGTTATCAATTTTATTAACGACTAAAACAACAGGTTTATTAGATTTTTGTAGAATCCTAGCGACGAACAGGTCATCGTTACTCACAGTCTCACGTCCATCGACGACCATCATGATAACGTCTGCTTCTAATATTGCGATTTCAGCCTGCATTTTAATTTGTTGTTGGAAAGGTTCATCTTTAATTTCAATTCCACCAGTATCGATTAAGTTAAAGGTATGGTTTAACCACTCACCTTCTGCATATAATCGGTCCCTTGTGACCCCTGGTGAATCTTCAACTATAGCTTTTCTTTCACCGATAATTCTATTAAAAAGCGTGGATTTCCCCACGTTTGGTTTACCCACTACTGCGATTGTTGGTTTATACATTGTTACCCTCCCTGTATGCACATTTATTTTAACACAAATAAAATAAAGAGCGATAGTAACATCGCCCTTTAGTCATAGAACAAAATTTTATTAATCTACTTATTATAAGTCTAAATTTTTGAATCGATCGCCAAAAACATCACCAAGTGTTGGTGCATCATCTTCGTCATCGTCAGTATAAACTTGAGTATTCTCTTCTTTTCTAGCTTGTTTAGGTTTAGCAGGTGCTTCCTCTAATGCCTTAATAGAAAGTGAGATTTTTTCATTATCCTTATCTAAGCCAATAATTTTAACTTCAATTTCCTGCTCTTCTTTTAGGACATCTTGTGGTACGTTGACGTGGTCATATGAGATCTCTGAAATATGTACAAGACCTTCAACACCAGCTTCAACCTCAACAAATGCACCAAAATCAACAAGGCGTTTAACTGTTCCACTCAATGTATCTCCCACATCGTGGTTATCGATGAATGTATCAAACGGTGACTCTCCAGCTTGTTTAAGGGATAAGCTTATACGCTCTTCATCTGGATTAACGTCAAGTACTTTAACTTTAACTTTTTGACCGATTTCAACTGCATCTTCAACACTTTCAACACGGCTATAGCTTAGCTCAGAAATGTGAGCAAGGCCATCTACGTTACCGATGTTAATGAAAGCACCGAATGAGGTTGTACGTACGACTTCTCCGTCAATAATACTGCCAATTTCTAAATCTTCTAACTCAGCTTGGCGTTGTTTTGATTTTTCACCTTCAACAATGCGTTTTCTATTTAAGATGACTCTGTTCTTCTCTTGGTCAATATCTTCAACTTTAACATCTAAGACTTGACCAGTGAACTGTTCTAAATCTTCAACGTACTCATCAGACAATAGTGATGCAGGGATAAATCCTCTAACACCTACGTCTAATACTAAACCAGCTTTAACTGCTTCTACTACAGTACCTTGAAGTGTCTCGTCATCTGCTTGTTTTTGTTTTAATTCATCATATGCCTTTTGTTCATCAAGTTTTCTAATTGAAACAATGATGTTTTTAGCATCGTTTTCCACTTTGATTACTACTGCTGTAACTTGATCATCTAAAGCGATGATATCGTTTGGATGTTCGATGCGTTTATTTGTAAGCTGACTAATTGGAATAATGCCTTCGTAGTCAGAATTATCCACCTGAACTTTGACAAACTTATCTTCGATGCTAGAGATAGTACCAGTTACTTCATCACCGACTGCGAATGGACCATCTGCAGTCTCAATATCATTCTGTAAATCATCGTTGTTGTCTGGTGCATCATTAACCTGAGTTTCTTCGATGTTTGAATCTTCGTTCTTAATGTCTTCTGTCGCCATGTGCTTGCCTCCAATTACTTTACAATATATATTTAACTTCTTATAATTCGATCGTTTTGTCAAGTGATTATTCTGAAAATAGTAAATTCTTTAGCTGATTTTCTATTTTCAAAGTTAAATCTTTACGATTATTGCCTTCTTCTAAAAATGCTTTAGTGTCAATCGGTTTACCAAAAATGACCGTGACACCTTCTTTTTTATTATAGCTTCCTTTAATGACACATGGTACTATAGGTGCTTCTGATTTTGAAGCAATAAAGCTTGCACCTTCTTGTAAAGGCTGTAATTGAGTCTTATCCCCTTTATTACGATGACCCTCAGGGAATATTAAAAGACAACGACCATCTTCTAATGCCTTAATTGAAGTTTTTAATGCAGCGCGATCACTCTTTCCTCTTGATACAGGAATGGCATTGAATTTAGGGAAAATCTTCCCGATTACGGGTAAGTCAAACAATTCTTGTTTTGCAAAGAAAGATAGCTCTCTTTTAAGACTTACACCGATTAATGGAGGGTCGAAATCATTGATATGGTTTGAACAAATCATTACAGGTCCACTTTGAGGAACTCTGTCTTGTCCAATAACCTTCACTTTAAATCTGAATTTGTAAAATTGATGGACCACAACTTTTGCAATGTTGTATAACATTTATCTAGCCTCCATTTTGATGTTTACGAGTTCTATAATATACTTTTCGACTTCATCAATTGTTAAATCGCTCGTATCTAAAACAATCGCATCATCGGCTTTAACAAGTGGTGATATTTCTCGAGTACTATCGATTTCATCTCTCGTAATAATCTCTTGTGTGAGTGTTTCGAGGCTAACATTGTTCCCTCTAACTTGTTCTTCTTTTAAACGTCTTTCTGCACGCACTTTTGGATCAGCCTGCATGAAAACTTTAATTTCTGCATCTGGTAGTACTGTTGTACCGATATCTCTACCATCCATAACGACGTTAGCATTTTCACTTATCTTACGTTGCATGTTTACAAGATAGGTTCTCACCTTTTCTAAACTTGAGATTCGGCTAACATTTTGGGTCACTTCTTTCGATCGAATTTCTTTACTTACATTAACGTCATTTAAGTAAACTTCATCATTCTCATCGAAGGTTATCGTGACATCTTCTTCAATATTTTCGATTGAATCATCGCCGTGTTTTAAAGTGTGTAAAGTGACTGCACGATACATGGCACCAGTATCAATGTAGAGGTACCCTAGTTTTTTTGCGACGCGTTTTGCAATCGTGCTCTTACCAGCAGCAGCTGGGCCGTCAATGGCTATTCTTAACGTTGTCATGTTGTGTCCTACTTTCATATTACGGTATTATCAATTGTTGGCCGACAGAGATTTCATTTTCACTTATGCCATTTGCCTCTCTAATTCTCTGAACGTTTTCTGAACTACCATCACCATAGTATTGAATGGCAATTCTATAAAGGTTATCCTCAGTGGTTACTGTATGGGAGGCATTGGCATTAGTTGTCTGATTTTCTTCTGTTTCTTGGTTGGCTACTTCTGTTTCTTGATTTGCTTCTGTATTTGCTTCAGTCTGGTTCTCATTGTTTGTTGAATCTTCAGTTTGAGTATCTTCGCTCGCTGACTCTGACTCATTTGAGTTTTCTTCAGTATTACTATCTTCTGTATTCTCCTGGTCGTTACTGCTTGACTCATCAGACTCTTTGTCTTGAATCGCATTTCTAGATTCACTTTCGAGTGCTTCTAGCTCTTCTTCAGAATAATTGACTTCTAAGTCTTCGGAACTTGAAGTATTATTTCGACCTTCGGCTAATCGTCTTTCATGTTCTTTCTTTTGTTCTTCAAGTTCTGCATTGAACTCAGCTGTGTTATTATTTTCTTCGGCTTCATTCGTCTCTTCTGATTCAGAACTTGCGAGCTCAATTTCATCATCTAATGATGGCCAGAAGTTAGAAAATATTAAGAATGCGAGTAATAAAGTAATTGGAATCAATACTAAGAGACCGAGAATCCAAGGTAATTTTCTACCTTCATTGTTATCACTTTTCTTTTTAGTATTCGCTTTTGCTTTAGTTTGGTTACCGATGCCACCTAATTTTTCTTTTGACACTTTAAGCTCGTTCTTAATACGATTTTGATAGCCTTTTAACGTGCCGATAAAAGCAGCTTTTCTCTTTTGATTATTTTCCGAGCTGAAATAAGCCTGAATTTTATCAGTGAGGCTATCTTCATTCTTGTTCTTTTTTTCTTTTGCAGAATTATTTTTCTTTGGATTTCCTTCTTTTTGATTATCTTTATTTTTGTGGCGTGCACTACGACTGAGCGTTTGTCTTTCGCCATCCTTGTTACCATTTTTAGAATCGGTCTTGTCAGGCTTTTCTTCATCTGCCCGCTTATGGTTCATATCTTTATAAAAATCATCTTTCATACCGCATTCTCCTAGTCACAGAATTCTAATTTTAATTATATATTGTTTGTACCAACATTTAAAGAGTTATCAGTCTTTAGTCGTATTGTTGTATTTTCAATTATTGTTCATTGATATATTTTTGATTTTCTCTTAAAATAACAATGAACAATCGTAAAGGTTAAGAGGTGAAATTTTTATGTGCGCTAAGAAATACACAATCGTTGACCAAGATACTTGTATCGCATGCGGCGCCTGCGGAGCAGCAGCACCAGATATTTATGATTATGATGATGACGGTATTGCTTATGTTATCTTAGATGACAATAAAGGCATTACTGCTGTACCAGAAGATCTTCTGGAAGATATGGAAGATGCATTTGATGGCTGTCCGACAGATTCAATTAAAGTTGAAGAAGAACCATTTGATGGTGATCCATTGAAATATGAATAGATAATATTAAATAAGGATGAGAAATCAAAAGATTTCTCATCCTTATTTTTTCTTTCTTAATTTTGTCTTTGAATTACTGGAATCACCTTAATGTAGATGATATAACATATAATACTCAAAATAATTCCTTTGACTAAGTTGAATGGAATTATTCCGGCAGTAACGACCACTCTTAAGTTATTTATGATGTCTGTTTGATCGACAATCAGACCATAAGCAGGGAGTAGTACAAAATAGTTCAACACTGCTAAAGAAAGAATGAGCATTAAAGTACCTGTTACAAAGCCGTAAATGAGGCGTTTGACTGTTTTCTTCTTGTAGTAAAAAAAGAAGACAGGCAGTAAAAATGAAAATGCTGCTAAAAGGTTCGCAATTGGGCCTATTGGCTCACTGGCAACCAGCAAACTGTACAGCACAATTTTCATAATAATAATTAATGAGCCGCCTAAACCACCAAAAAGTATGAAGCCTATAAAGGCAGGTATATCTGACAAATCAAGCATCAGAAATGGTGGTAGGAATGGTAAAGGAAACTGAATGAGCATTAATATAAATGATAATGCACTCAGGATACTAATATTGATGATTTTTCTTAGTCGTTGTCTATCTATTGATATCAATCCCTTCTAGTTCTAGGCATGGTAATAATAAATGTTGTACCTTTTCCGAAATCGCTCTCTACTGATATTTCACCACCGTGTTTTTCGATGATATTTTTTACAATATACAAGCCTAAGCCGGTTCCGTGTTTACCTCTTGTACGTGCTTCATCGACCTTATAGAAACGGTCAAATATATGTTTCATGTTTTCACGTTTAATGCCAGTTCCCGTATCTGATAGCTTGATGGTAACATGGTTTTCACTATTCTGTTTTGCAGAAATAGTAATCGTATCATTAGCTTTAGTGTAACGGATGGCATTGTCTAATAAATTTGTCAGTACTTGATTCATCTTATCTGCATCGTGTGGGAAAATAATCGGCCCATCTTCAACATCGAAAAGTAGTTTAGTTTCTTTTTCTTTTAATTCGTAGTCAAAGCGGTGACGTAGTTTATCGAGAAGTGGTTTAAAGTCCTGATCGACAATATCATAAAGGACTTCGTCCGAATCCATTCTCGCTATAACTAAAAGTTCGTTTACGAGTTTGTTCATGCGGTCCGACTCATCTTTAATAATCGACACCATTTCTTTTACTTCCTCCGGGTCAGTCACGATGTCATCTAAGAGTGCTTCAGAGTATCCACTAAGCATGACCATTGGTGTTTTTAATTCATGGGAGACATTGGAAATAAATTCTGAACGCATCTTCTCTGTGTTAATTTCATCTGTAATATCCCAAATCAAGACCGTTACACCACTTTGTTCCTCGTTTGATTCCACTGGAGACATAGCAAGTTGTAAGTGCATATCATCTATGTCGAGACGTTCTAAATGTGGTCGATTGTCTCTCGCAACAACTTTAATTAAGGATGAAAAATAACCATTCTGCTCATTCTCTTCGAATAGGCTATAATAATTTAATCCTGCCTGATTACTATAGATTAATTCCGCATTGGTATTTAAGTAAAGAATACCATTCGTTAGTGATGAGAACACATTCTCTCTTAAATTTTTCTCATGTGTCAGCTCTGAAATGGTGCTTTTAATATTATCATTCATCTTATTAAATGCGAGTGTTAACTCCCCTATTTCATCTCGAGATGTTACTTTTAAATTATTGTATTCACCAGTAGCCGTAGAAAAAGCTGAGTTCTTTAAGGCGATTAGCGGCTTGGTAATCCTAGAAATCAAGAAAAATGCAAAGAAGGTTGTAATCAAGAATAAGGTAATTGCACTAATTAGAATAATCATTAATACGGTAAAGAATGACTGATTCAAGGCATCTAAATCACTAAACATAATGATCGCTGTGTCTTCATTAAAATACCGACTTAGATCAGAAACTTTTACCATGAGTTCGTGATTATCTTCATCTCTAAAAATAAAGGTATTTTCTGCAGAGTCTGAATTAATGATTTCTTCATAGATGTTTTCAGCAGTAGATTGGTCTCCAGTAATAACCTGACCATTAGAGTAGATGATTAAATTTTCCTCTGCAGCTAAATATGTTTCTTGTGAGGTTAGAGAATGATTACTTAAGATGACATTCTCTACTCGGCTCACTTCTTTTTCTAATTGTCTCTCTGTAATATCTAAAGAATAATTTCTAAAAAAAAGACTTAAAACGATGGACAATATAATTAAAACTGTAGTCACTATCATTAAGATAGTAAACCACAGTTTTGTTACGACACTGGAGAAAAAACTCATTTGTCGTTTACCTCAAATTTATAGCCGATTCCCCATATTGTATGAATCATCTGGCTTGCCTCTGGAGATACTTTATTCAATTTCTCTCTCAGTCTCTTGACATGTGTATCTACAGTTCTTAAGTCACCGTAGAAATCGTAATTCCAAACTTCTTTAAGCAGTTCTTCACGATTGAACACCTTATCTGGACTTTTAGCCAGGAATAATAGGAGTTCATACTCCTTAGGTGTTAAGTTTACACGCTTATTATCAGCTAATACTCTGTGTGCATCATTGTCGATGACCAAGTGTTCAAAGACGACAATATCCTTTGCAGAAGTATCTTTTTCGATAAAGGCAGTTTCTGAAGAACGTCTCAAAATCGCTTTGACTCTAAGCACAACTTCTCGTGGTGAGAAAGGTTTGACAATGTAATCATCAGCACCGACTTCTAAACCTTCAACACGATCTGCTTCTTCCCCCTTAGCTGTTAGCATAATAATAGGTGTAGATTTTTCCTTACGAAGCTCTCTTGCAACTTCTATTCCATCCATCTCAGGCATCATTAAATCCAATAAGATAACATGGAAATCTTCATTCATTGCAATTGACAAGGCATCTTTACCATTGTCAGCTTCAACTATTTCATAATCTTCTCTTGTTAAATATAGGTTCAGTAACTTTCTAATCCGTTCTTCATCATCAACAAGCAATATTTTTTCTGTCATTGTAACCCTCTTTTCGTATTATGCATATGAATGTAGGCCGGACACAATCATATTGATTGCAATTAAGTTAAACAGAATAAGTAGGAAACCGCCCACTGCTAACCATGCAGATTTTTCACCTTCATAACCTCTGTTAATTCTTAAGTGAAGGAAAATCGTATAGAACATGAAAGTAATAAAGGCCCATGTTTCTTTCGGGTCCCAGCCCCAGAATCTACTCCATGCCATCTGTGCCCAAATTGCAGCGAAGAAGATGCCACCTAAAGCAAATAGTGGGAAGCCGATAATAACCGAACGATATCCAATCTCATCCATTAAGACAAGATCGACCTTCTTAGTTAATGGTTTAAAGAGTGAAAAGATTCGTCTTCTGAGTATTAATCGAACGATTCCATAGACGACGATACCTAAAATAATTGACCACAGGACAGTATTAAGTGAGTCCGCTTTAATTACTGGAGGTAAATCAATACCTAGATGGAAATGTTCAGTTGGTTCAAACTCATTGTTTCCAACGTGTTCTACAGGAATTGCGTCCTGGTAGTTAATTAAACTTGGTAAATGATATTCGGCGATTACTTGTTGTCCAGTTTGATCTGTGTAGTAAAATTCATCATTGTAACCGACGACTTCTTTCATCACGAGTGTTGTTACAATATATGTTGCAACAATTACTAATCCGACCATTATCATTTCTAAACATCTTGCGCGCCATGATTTTTCATCTGCAGGAATGGCTTTAAGTAAGTAAATCAATCCTGCTACAGCACTCATTGAAAGTATACCATAGGATAAGGTTACAGTAATAACGTGAATGGCTAGCCAGCTACTCTGAAGTGCTGGTATTAATGGTTGAACATCTGTTGAGAACAGACTACCGTATCCAAGTAATAATAAGGAAATCGGTATTGCAAATAAACCGAATATTTTAGTTTTAAAGTAATGGTACGTAATTAGATAACCACCGATGAGCATGATTGAGAACATGGCAATAAATTCATACATGTTCGATACCGGTGCATGTCCCGTCGCCATCCAACGGAAAGCGAAATAGCCTAATTCTAAGATAAAGGCAATAATAATCATCCAAAGCGCAATTTTTTCATACTTTTTGGTCTTTGACTTTGACTTGATACTGATACCGAGTGGAATCAGTGCGACGAGTAGCATGATAAACGCGATGAATATGAGTGTATTACTTATTGATAAAAATGTTGCATCCATATATTAAACACTATCCTTTCGAATTCGATTCCTCTTCTTCTTTATCTTTCATAGCCTCGAATTCATATGATTCTAATATTGTATTCATTTCTTTCTTCATACCGTAATAGTTTTTATTCGTATGTGCAGCGATGTTCATTGTGTCACCTTCTGCATTAATCCAAATTCTACGGTGATTGATATATGAACCAATAAAGAGTCCGATTAAGAAGATGATAAAGCCAGCTGCCATATAAGGCATTGCTAAGTCTTTTTTCAAGGTCAGTACACTTGCCATATGATCTTCTGCTTCTACAAAGCGAATGTTGTACTCATTATCTTGTGTAATATCAGTCGAATTCATAATTTGAAGTAGGCTCAGCTCTTGTTTTTCACCATCATCTACTTCAAATACAAAGGCAGGGTTTGTAGGTACAGGTGTTGCCGTAATCAATGTACCGTTGTCATCTATTTCTAAAAAATCTGGTGCATAGGCACGCATATCGATACTAACGTCTTCGGTAATTTGATAAGAATCTTCTGGGTCATCAAGTTCTACCGTGAAGTTGTCACCTAGCGTGTTACCTTCACTATCTTCTAGTCTAAAGGTCATCGATTTCATCTGTGAATTATCGTAAGAAGATTGATAAAGTTGATAATCTTCAAATACATAAGGATGGTTTACTCTAATACTATATTTGTCAACCTCTTCTAGCTCAGGAGATGATCCTACAACATCAGCTGTTTGGTTTTCATAAAATGTAATGTCTGTTTGGAAGTTACTGATGGTCATTTCCATGTTGTTTTGTAGAGATTCATCAAATACTGTTCCACTTTCCTCATCATACGTATCGATTGTGAAACTTTCGTTTTTGACGTAATATTTACCGTTCGTTGTCGGGACACTTACAGTCTCACCTTCTTGAGCGTAGATAATTTCATCAACATATACCCCTGGGAAGAATCTAAGCATACTACCGATGAGTAAAATAATTAAACCAGTATGGTTAATGTATGGGCCCCATCTAGATAAACGACCTTTTTCTAATAGGTAATGATTCCCGTCCTGAGTTAATTTGTATTTTTTGTTTTCAAACGATTTAACAATTTCAGGTGCTTTACTAACATTGTCATAGTTGTTGTTTAAACGTTGGCGTCTAAAGAATGAATCGTGTTTTTTCGCACGTTGATTTTTTAATGATTTGTATAGAGGTACACCTCTATCGACACTCGCTGCAATAATAGATAAAGCCAATAGACCGTTAAGTAAAACAAACCACCAAGAGGAATACAGCTGAGTAAAGCCAAGTTTGTAATACAACATACCAAATGTTCCATATTGTTCGGTGTAGTGCTCTAGTGGGTCTGCACCAATCGGAATAAAGTATTCCTGTGGTAAGATTGTTCCAATAGCAGCAGCAATTGCGATTATTGCAATGATACCGACACCCACCTTAATGGATGTGAAGAAGTTCCAAATCTTATCAAAGATACTTTTAGACTTCACTTTGGAACGTACTGCACTACCGTCATAGCGCATTAAATCTTTAATTTTCTTCTTGTCATAGTTTTCATTAATCATCTTACCGCAGGACTGACAAAGTTGCGTCCCCGGTGGATTGACATGGCCACAATGACTACATGTAATATCATTCTTATTTTCTTTTACTTCTTCATTATTATCTTTAGTGTTCATTAAGTTCATCCTATTCTACAGAAGACTCTATAAAGGCATGTATGTCCTCTTTAGTTAGTTGATACTCCTGTTTTTTCACAACTTCACCATCTTTATTAATCGCTATTGTTGTTGGTAAAGGGCCGATATTATAAGCCTTTGTGACACTACGATTTGGATCGAGTGCAATCGGATAATCCAAGTCTTCAGATAAGCCTGAAATAAATTGTGAAATTTGCTGAGGATTTTCAGAAACGTTGACAGCAATTATTTCATAGTCTTCATGGCCTTCATTATATACTTGGTTCATATCGGGCATTTCTTCGCGACATGGTTTACACCATGTGCCCCAGAAATTTAAGATAACCCCTTTTTCATCAGTAAGTTGTGATAGTTGAATTTCATCCCCATCTAGCGTCTCAAGCTTGAAATCCACTGCTTCGTCACCAACATTTACTGTTTGGGAACCATCTCTTAAGTTTAGGTAAAGTGTTAAACCTAATAGTGCTGCTATTGTAATAATCGTTCCTGTACGAACGACTTTCCTTGTACTTTTTTTCAAAGTTAGGCTCCTTTCAATATATTATAAAACCGCTATAAAATGCGTGCATAGTGCCAATTATAACACAACTCATTTTATGGCGGTTTGACATTATTATGACATTTACGACTTACTTTTTACTGTTAGCGATGAGCTTTTTAACTTCATGTGGTTTTAAGTAGCGATAGTCGCCTTCTTTCAATCCTTCAAGTGTTAGAAAGTCAAAGCGGATACGAGTGAGTTTTGTCACGTTTAAGCCGAAATGTTCGAACATACGTCTTACCTGTCGGTTACGTCCTTCGTGGATAGAAATTTCTAAAATCATGTCCTTACCACTCTTATCTCTGATCACTTTTAAGTCACACGGTGCTGTCTTACCATCACTTAAACGTATACCTCGTCGCATTTCATCTTGTTGATGACGAAGTAAAACGCCATCTATTTTTACTCTGTAAGTTTTCTTCATTTCATATTTAGGATGTGTCATGTGTTGGGTAAACTCACCATCGTTAGTGACGAGTAAGATTCCAGAAGTGTCATAATCTAAACGACCAACTGGGTAGAGTCTCGCATCAATGTCATCAAAGGCATCAATGACAGTTTCACGGTCTTTATCGTCTTCGGCAGATGAGATTTCACCTGTTGGCTTATAGTATAAAATATGCACAGGTTCTTCTTTAGTAATGATGACACCATCGACTTTCACCTGGTCCTTATCTGTTACCTTTATACCAGGTTCTGTAATTTTTTTACCGTTGATTGTTACTCTACCTTCTTCAATTAGATTATCTGCTTTTCTACGGGAAGTAATTCCAGCATCAGCAATTTTCTTATTAATACGTGTACTTGTCATGTGTTTTACTCCTTTAGACTATTGAAGAATAAGTCAATCTCTTCTTGTTCACTAATCATATCATCACTAGGTAAATCACTTAAAGATTTAAGGCCAAATACCTCTAGAAAGTGTTGGGTGGTTTCAAAATGACTAGCGCGTTCATCTTGAATGTTCTTCTTTTTCACTAGTCCCTTATTAATCAATGTTGAAATTGGTCCATCTGACGCAATGCCACGTACAGTTTCAATACCATTTCTTGAAATTGGCTGGTTGTAAGCAATAATAGCTAGAACTTCGAGAGATGCTTGGGACAATTTCTTTTGAGGACGATCGGCAAGTACCCGGCTAATATATTTCTCCATTTCTGGACTCGTCTTCAAATAGTACATATCCCCATGTCTTTCAATAACATACTGTTCTTTACTATATGCATTTACTTCATTTTCAAGTTGGATCTTTGTGATTGGCACGTGCATGATTAAAGCTTCTTCACTTAAACCTAAGTCACCTGCGATATATAAGAGCCCTTCAATAATGTTAATTTTCTCCAAGCTTAAACCAACCTTTCAAGTTCAAAATCATCACTCGTAATCGTGTTGATACGATATAAGTTCTGACTGATGTATTCTAAAATTGTAATAAATACTTGTACAACCTTTGTTTTCGGTTCGTTAAAAGTAAGCAATTCAGTCATTTTTAGTATTTTACGACCACTAAAACTTTTATCGATAAAAGCGACAGCATCTTCTTTTGAATACTCATCAGGACTGACCACAACATATGCGTCTTCAGAAAGGCTCACGCGAGACTTTACTTTGTTATAAGCGTCTAATAAGTCATTCAAGTTAAATGTTAGGTCTTCCCTTTCGTCCCTATCATCTGAAAAATCATGCGGTGCTTTGATGAAATACTTACTCTGTTCTTCTTTCATCTTGTTCAATTCCTCTGCATATTGCTTATAGTTTTGATATTCTATAAGTTGAGTCATCAAGGGACCACGTGGATCCTCATATTCCTCGTCAACATACTGAGGTTCAGGTAGTAGCATATGACTTTTTATTTTAACAAGCTCACTTGCCATAACTAAATAATCACTGGCAACATTGAGCTCTAGTACTTTCATCTGATTGATATATTCCATATACTGTTCAGTAAGAAGTTTCATAGGAATATCGTATATATCAATTTCTAATTCTTTAATAAGGTGTAAAAGTAAGTCCAAAGGACCTTCAAAAACATCCAATTCCACTTTATATGATGACATTATATAACCTCTATTTCAGGAGTGATACCAATTAATAAAAACACTATCATTGAATTCTTTAACGAATTAATTATAAAGCAAGATTACTTTGAATGCCATGAAATCATGGAAGATGTATGGAAAGATAAAGAAAATTTCACAAAAACGGATGCTGAAGTATTCATTGTCTTGATTGTTACAGGTGAATATCACTACAGAAGAGATAATGTAATCGGCGCCACAACGTCTTATAAACGCGCATTAAAACTATATGAAGATAATCAATATGATTTGAGTGTATTCGGATTTGAAGATGGATTTATCAATAAAATAGAGAGACGCTATCAAGAGATCCCCAAAAAATCTTTTGTGCCCATGCAATTTCCTGTTCAAGACTGGGTCTGGGAGGCATTATACAATGCGCATGAGAACGAGTTCGATTCCTTTAGTCAATTTATGACAACAATGCTGGCAAATTTCGAAACAGCGGTCCATATTACACATAAACATAGTATGAGGGACCGGTCAGATGTGATTCAAAAGCGTTTAGAAGCATTGAATAATAAGGTGAAATAAACAATTATAATTGAAAAGCCGGACGTTAGACTTCTAGGGGAATAGGATCTGCGTGAGAATACAGGCTCACGCGATGCCCCAGAAAAGCTAACGTCCGGCTTATTTTATGAAAAAGATGGTTTTGTCCCAGCCTCTTCTCTATTTATACAATTACAAACCAGTAAACAAATCCCCAGATTAGACACATCAATAGTATGCCAAAGAAAATAATGTATTTTGCCTTGTTCATTATTTCAGTTCCCCAAGGAAGCTTTCACCGTGTGTTTGATAGTCAACATCGAAATTTTCTGCAATCGTTGCAGCGATGTTAGAAAATGTTTGGCACTGATTAATTTCACCGTAATTCAAGTCTTTACCTGAAGTGATTAATAGTGGTACATATTCCCTAGTATGATCTGTACCAGTATAAGTCGGATCATTACCATGGTCTGCAGTGATGATGAGTAACTCATCTTCACCTAATTTAGATATAATTTCAGGTAAACGGTCGTCGAATGCTTTTAGGGCATTACTGTAACCAACAGGATCTCTTCTATGACCGTATTCAGCGTCGAAATCCACTAGGTTTAAGAATGATAAACCATCAAAATCTCTGTCCATAACAGAAAGTAGCTTATCCACACCATCATTATTGTTTTTAGTACGTACGAAGTCAGTGATACCACTACCTGTAAAGATATCATTAATCTTACCAATCGCAATGACATCCTTACCTTCATCTTTTAGAGCGTTTAAGACAGTTTGTCCAAATGGTTTAAGGGCATAGTCATGACGATTTTCTGTGCGTTTGAACTCACCTTTTTTCTTACCAACAAATGGACGCGCGATAACTCTGCCGACTAAGAATTCAGGATCTTTTGTCATCTCACGTACTTTTTCACAGATATCATAAAGTTCTTCAAGTGGAATCACTTCTTCGTTTGCTGCGATTTGAAGTACTGGGTCATTTGACGTATAGATAATCAGGTCACCTGTTTCAATTTGGTGTTCCCCAAACTCTTCAATAATATCCGTACCTGAAGCAGGCTTATTACCGACAATGCCACGACCTGTTGCTTCTTTAATTTTGTCTAGTAACTCGTTAGAGAAACCATCTGGATATACTTTAAAAGCTGTATCAATATTTAAACCAGCAATTTCCCAGTGGCCAGTCATTGTATCTTTACCTTTTGATACTTCCTGCATTTTTGTATAAAAACCTGTTGTTTGATCAACTTGATCTACACCGGGTAGGTCATCGATATTACCTAAACCAAGTTGTGCGAGGTTTGGCAAAGTGTTTGGATGAGATTCTAAAGTGTGACGTAAGGTATGTGTGCCCTCATCTCCAAAATCTTTAGCATCTGGTGCTTCTCCAATTCCAACTGAATCTAGCACGATTAAATGAATTTTCTTAAACATGAAATTTACCTACTTTCTTGGATGAAACTGCTTATACATCTCTCTAATTTTTCCTGCAGAAATTTGAGTATAGATTTGTGTTGTTGAAATGTCAGAGTGTCCGAGCATTTCTTGAACCGCTCTTAAATCCGCCCCATTTTCAATTAAATGTGTCGCAAAGGAATGTCTAAAAGTATGCGGTGTTATATTCTTATCAATGCCGCTCTCTCTGACATACTTTTTAATTGTTTTCCACAAGCCTTGTCTCGTGAAACCTTTCCCACGATTCGTTAAAAAAAGTGTATCGATATTTTCGTCTTTTAGCAACTTAAGTCTGTAATTTTTTATGTAATTCGTTAATTTTTTTGCAACATATTCTGTCGTGGGGACAATTCTTTCTTTTTCACCCTTACCATAAACATGTATAAAGCCCATTTCTAAATTTAAATCAGATATATTTAAATTAATCAGTTCACTTACTCTGAGCCCACTAGCGTACAACAGCTCCATCATCGCATTATCTCTAATACCTTGAGTGGTTTGGTCTGGTGACTGCAATAAACGTTCCATCTCTTCAATCGTTAAGACGACTGGCAATGCTTTTTCTTCTCTCGGTGTTTGTAAACGGAGTGCCGGATTATTTTCAGTGATGCGTTCAATTTGTAAAAACTGATGAAAGTTCTTTAAGGTCGATTGCATACGTCTGATTGTTTTGGCACTCTTATTTTCTGACGTCAAAAACTGCAAAAAAGATACGAGAGTCTCTGCAGTAATTGAGTCTACTCTCGTAACATTTTGATCTTCTAAAAATTGACTATACTTTTTTAAATCTTGGTTATAGGAAGATATAGAGGCATCACTCAGGCCTTTTTCTATTTTCAAATACCTTAAATATTCTTCAATATGCGTTTTAAACATGACTACCGCCATCTCTCTCCTGACAGTTTCTGCAAATACCATGGAAAGTTAAACGGTGATCGATAACATGGAAGTTAAATTCATGAGCGATAATCTTCTCAACCTCAGGTAGTAAATCTTCTTCTACTTCTTCCACTGAGCCACATTGTGTACAGATTAAGTGATGATGAAAATGTTTCGCACCTTCTTTACGAAGATCATATCGTGCGACACCATCTCCAAAATTCACCTTATCTAGTACATTTAATTCATTTAATAATTCTAAGGTACGATAAACTGTCGCTAGTCCAATTTCAGGGTACTTATCTTTTACTTTCATAAATACATCTTCAGCACTTAAATGTGAGCTTTCGTTTTCTAATAAGACTCTCACAGTCACTTCACGCTGTGGAGTTAATTTATAGCGAGCTTCATGCAATGCTTCTTTAATTCTCTCTATTCGTTTTTCCACAACAGCACCTACTTAATTTCAATTTCTTATTTATAACAATTATACATGATTGAGAAAGATTTTCAATACTATTTAGAATTATTATAAATAACCTTTTTCGGCGAGCACATGGTGAACTGCAACTAAAGTTTTTCCATCTCTAAATTCACCGTTATGCATACGTGTTTTTAGTTCTTTAAAAGGTATTTTTACGAGATCTAGAAATTCATCATCTTCAAGTTCCATATTATCAAATGAAACATTTTTTGTTCGATATAAATGAATCAGTTCATTAGAAAAACCAGGAGAAACATAAAATTCATATAATTTATCTAATGATTCTGCCGTTGCACCTGTTTCCTCCTTGAGCTCTTTTTTTGCTGTGTCATCAGGGTGTTCGCCTGTTTCGACTTTACCAGCAGGTACTTCTAACAGTACTTCATCTGTAGATATTCTAAATTGGCGAACAAAGTACATTGATGTATCATCCGATACGATTAGTGCAACAGCACCTTTATGATAGACGACTTCTCTAAAAGCTTCACTGCCATCAGGAAGTTCTGCGGTTAGTTTTTTTACATCGATGATTTTACCTTGGTAGATATCTTCCGCTGATTTTGTTTTTTCAATTAAATGTTCATCCGTCATAATAATCCCTACCTTGTAAAAGTTAATATAAATATATCACAATACCTGTCAAAAAATAAAAATTTATATTCCTAAAAGTGATGATATAATAATTGTTGTGAAATGTGAGGAGGTAAGAATTTGAAACAGTATAAATCCTGGTTTTTTATATTGATTTTATCAGTGTTAACTATACTAACTTCTGTTGCTTATTATGCATCAAGTCAGATTATGTTTTTCAAATTAAGAGAAATTGAAATCATAATCAGAAGAGAAACACGCGGTAAGAGAATGAATTTAGAAGTCTTAAAGAATATGCCAAAGGATGAAGTAAAAATACCATCTAAATTTGGTTACGACATTCACTCGACCTTTTACCGCCCACATGAGACGAATCACTGGATGGTCCTCCTACATGGTGTATCTGAAAACAGCATAAGTTCAAGTAAGTATGTACATATGTTTACAGATATGGGCTACAATTGTGTAGTTTATGATGCTAGAAGGCACGGGCAAACTGGTGGAATAGATTCAACTTATGGGTATTATGAAAAATTTGATTTAGAATCTGTTATAGAAAGATTGAAGAAAACATATGGGTCAGATATTCGCTTCGGTATTCATGGTGAATCTATGGGTGCTGCAACAATGTTACTCTATGCAGGAGAGCTTTCTAATGAAGCAGAATTTTACATTTCAGATGCGTCATTTGCTCGCTTTAGTGAGCAATTAACATCTGTCTATCAATCAATATCTAAGACTGCCACCGCACCTGTCTTGTTCTTTACCTATCTGATACTTAAACTTAGAAGCCACTATAGTATTTATGAACTCTCACCTATTAAAGTCATCGATCAGATTGAGCAGCCCATTTTGTTCATTCACTCTAAAAAAGACAAATTCATTCCGTATGAATCTACCTTAGCCCTATATAAAAAGAAGAAAGGACCAAAAAAAGCTTGGTATCCAGAACGCGGCGATCATGTAGAATCATTTAACCGCAATCAAAAAAAATACCGCAGCACTGTTCAATCCTTTATTGAACAGTACGCGGGATGGGAAGTTCGAAGTAATCATGAGCAATAAAGACGTTGTCAGGTAATTGTGATTTAACAACTTCGATATCCTGATCGGTATACCGGCTGCTAATATGAACAAACACTAGCTGTTGATAATTTAAATCTTTAAAATTTTGGAGCACTTGATTTAATTCCGAATGGAAATAATCATGTGCTTTTTCTATTTCATTATTTAAAAATGTGGCTTCATGGACAATAAGATTTGCTTGGTACAAATCAGCTAAATAAAGTGGATTATTTATAAGTCTCGTATCCCCATGAACAGCGATTTTTATGCCTTTAATATCTTCGCCAATGAAATCTTTGGACTGATAAGTAACATCGTCAAAGGTGAACGTTTCACTAGCTTTTATGTGTCCATATATGGGGCCAGGTTTAATGCCAAGGTCAAGCAACTTATCCTTGTTCAAGCCGCCTAACTTGTCGTGCTCATTAAAGAAATAAGCGTAGGACTCAATGCCATGATCTAAAGCGTGTACAGTGACAGTAAAGCCATTTATATCGTAGTTAGCCTTATCTTCAACTTCGATAATCGTTAACGGGTAGTTTAAAGTGCTCTCAGACAATCTAAATGTAACTTCTAACCATTCAGCCAACCCTTTTGGTCCATAGATTGTTAAAGGAATATCTGCCCCACCCTGAAATGCCCTAGACGATAAAAAACCTGGCAAGCCGAATATGTGATCGCCATGTAGATGTGTTATAAAAATATTTTTGATTTTAGCGGGCTTTATATGTGTATGAAGAATCTGGTGTTGTAAGGCTTCTCCAGCATCGATAAGGATATATTCATTATATTCGCTAACACAGTTTATAATAATGCTCTGTGTATTTCTATCTTTTGATGGTAAGCCTGCACCGGATCCAAGAACAGTTAATCTCATTTTGACACCTCAATTTTTCTTGTTTAATTATATCACAATATGACTTATGGTATGATATTAGGTGGTATGATGAGCAATTTAAAAAAGGTGATAATATGGAAACTATTAGATTTGTAGAAAGATTTATTGTATACATAGAAGATCATTTAAGAGAGAATATAGATTTTTCAGATGTACTAGATAAGATGGGAGTAGAACCAAAGTCTTTTCTCACTATTTTTACTTCCTTAGTTGGTATGACGCCTGCTGAATATCAGGAAAAACGTCGTCTAACTGAGATTTCTTTTGAAGTTTATGAGGGGCACCGTCGGTTAATTGATATAGTTAAGTACTATGGCTATAGAGATTTAGAGAAATTTAAGGTGCTGTACAAAAAGACATTTGGGATATCAGTGCATGAAACAGATCGTTATTTTAAAGAGATGGATCAACTTGAGCAAATTGCTTTTGAAGTTGTACCATCAAAAAAACCAAAGTACCCATCATATCGAAGTTTTGTAGAAAGTTTTAGAATCACTGGTATTGCTCAATACTTCGACCTAAATACCTACCGTCCAGAGTATAAGCATAAATTTTTGAGAGTCCTTGAAAGAGACGGATTAATTGATGAATTATTGAAATACAATGATGGATTTATAAAAGGTATCTTTGTTCAGGAAAGAACGATTGATGATGAAATGGAAATATTTGTCGGGGTTACAAGTAATCAAAATACACCGTTTGATGAAACTTACACTGAATCTATGTACTACGAGATTTTTGACACCAAAGGATATCCTTCAACAGTAATTGAGGATGTCTATAAATACATCTTTCGACGTTGGCACTTTAAAGAAGATGTCAATTTGACTTGTGACTTCTCATTAGAGTTAATCAAACATACTTATGAAATTGAGAATCCAACAACCAAAATTCAAGTTTGGCAAGCAATCGATGATTAAAATTAAAGAACCGTACATTAAG